>JBAZZN010000053.1:0-12416 GCA_041658815.1 Thermoplasmatota archaeon | reverse complement strand
ATGAATGGCGATACCTCGTCCACGTCCGCCTTCAAGCACGCGTCGATGTCGCTTTGCACCGTGCGGCACGCGCCCAGCACGCTCGCGCGGAGCCCCTCCTTCGCGATGGCCTTGATGGCGGCGACCTCGCCAGGCGAGATCGCGGGGATGCCGCAATTCAGGATATCGACGCCGATCTCGTCAAGCATCTTGGCGAGGCGCACCTTCTCCTCCAGAGTGTAGTACACGCCAGGCGTCTGTTCGCCGTCACGCAGCGTCTCGTCCCAGAAGACGACGCGCTCGGGCAGCTTGCGCGTTAGGCTCGCCTCCACATTGTAATTGTGGACGAGGATAGGGGGGGAGCGTCCGGGGGAACCTGGCGCGGGGGGCTCCCCGACGCGGTCGCCGTCACCAGTCATCGGGAACACACACGCGCACATGGCATAAGCTGTTTGGGGGAAACCGCGCGCCGGCCTACTCGGTATCCCACTGGAGTGACTCTCTGCCCAAAGAACAACGCTTAATAGCGTCGCGCAGCCCTCTCAATGTCCTGGCTGTTGCACAGATGAAAACGATGCTCATCGTGGAGAACTCGCAAGGACGCGAGCGCTTGTTCCGCGCCGCCGAGGAAGGGCTCGGCGAGAACGAAGCCATCGTCAAGATAACGGACACCATCAGCCTCGAGCACTCGACGCTCACCGTACCGATGTCGCACGGGGCCGAGGTCATCGCGCGCGAAGCGCCCAAGCTGTTGCCTGGCGGCATCACCGCGCTCATCAGCTACGTGAAGCTCCCCGCGGACAACCTGAAGGCGACCGAGTACCGCATGGAGGGCACGCAGATCATGTCCTCCCGCGAGATCGTCCTCCAGGCCGAGCGCGTCGGCCACTCGAAGACGGACGGCACGCCCGGCGCGTGAGCCAGTCAAGAGTCCTGTTCATCGTGTCCTTCCCACGAGCCGTCAGTTCCGCCTCGGCCCCGGGTCACAACTCCTCCCTTGGGATCGAGGCACAGGTGCGCGCGTGTGAACCACGCTAAGAAGCAAAGAACCCAAGAAGCCAAGCCGGCTGTCAGATCGCTCGGCGTCTTGGCTTCTTGGAGTATTGGTGTCTTCGCGTGGATCAGGAGCTGCCACAAGCAGAACAAGCCAGGATCCCGTGAGTTGGACTCCCACATTCCCTGGGAAGGTCTGCGCCCCTGGGCCTTCCGCCTCCAAACGTTTTTCACGCCATCTCCACTCAAGAGCGCGTGGCAGCCGGCTTCTGGAGCAAGTTCCGCGAGCGCTATTTCCTCCGCAAGCCACCCGCCGCGATGCGTCGTGACGCGGAGAGCACCGGGCTCGCCAAGACGCTGGGCCCGTGGGAGCTGACCGCGCTTGGCATCGGCGGCATCATCGGCGCGGGCATCTTCACGACGACTGGCCTCATCACGAGCAATTACACTGGCCCAGCGGTCATCCTCTCCTTCGTCATCGCCGCGACTGTGAGCGGCGTCGCGGGGCTCGCGTACGCGGAGCTCGCCTCCATGCTGCCCATGGGCGGCAGCGCCTACACGTACGCTTACGCGAGCTTCGGGGAACTGGCAGCATGGGTGCTTGGTTGGGCGCTCGTGCTGGAGTACGCCATCGGGAACATGGCCGTCGCGAGCGGCTTCAGCGTGAACTTCAGTGCGCTGCTTGACGCCGCTGGTTGGCACTTGCCGCCGGCGCTACGCGCGGCGCCATGCGTCGTGCCACCTTGCGTGGCAAGCGGCGCGTTCGACGTGCCCGCGTTCCTCGTCGTGATGCTGATCACGCTCCTCCTCCTTCGCCCCGTGCGGGAGAGCGCGCGCATGAACCTCGTCCTCGTCATCGCGAAGATCGCGATCATCGTGCTCTTCCTTGCCGTCGCGTTCCCGGCCGTGAGGACCGCGAACCTCACGCCGTTCGCGCCCTTTGGGGTGACCGGGATCCTCGCGGGCTCTGCGCTCATCTTCTTCAGCTTCATCGGCTTCGACGCCGTGAGCACGGCCGCGGAGGAGACCAAGAATCCGCAGCGCGACTTGCCTCGTGGTATCCTGTTCAGCTTGGGCATCTGCACGGTGCTCTACATCCTCTTAGGGGTCGCGCTCACGGGCGTGGTCTCGTACACGGAGCTCAACGTCGGCGACCCAATGGCGAGAGTGCTGTCACTCGCTGGTCATCCTGACATCGCGCTCGTGATGAACCTCGGCGGCATCCTCGCGACCGTGAGCGTGCTCCTCGTCTTCCAGCTCGGAACGAGTCGCATCTTCCTCAACCTCGCGCGCGACGGGCTCATTCCGCACTGGTTCGTGCGCATCCACCCCAAGTTCCGCACGCCCACGCGCATCACCATCGCGAGCGGCCTCTTCGTGGGCCTCTTCGCGGCGCTGCTCCCGATCAACGTGCTCGTGCAATTGACGAACGTGGGCACGCTCTTCGCCTTCGCCGTCGTGCTTGGCGCCGTGCTCTACTTGAGAAGGCACGAGCCCGCGCTCGCGCGACCATTCCGCATGCCCGGCCACCCGTGGCTACCGATCGTAGGCATCGCGCTTTGTCTCGGCCTCATTTACTACTTGGGCGTGCTCACGTGGATCGGGTTCGTTGGCTGGCTGGGAGCGGGGCTCATGATCTATGCTGCGTACGGCGCGCCCCGCAGCAAGCTCCGCAATGAGCGCAGCGAATCTGTCTTGCGGCGGTGACGCGGCCGCTGGAGGGGCCCAGCCGTCATGCTTCTTGTACGCGAAGCCGCGAAGACCGCGAAGGAACTGGATCATCCCTTCGCGTTCTTCGCGCCTTCGCGTACCAGAGAAGGCCCACATCCGCGTGACCGACTGCGGATGCACGCCACTGATATCGTCACCGCGTCGGGCGGATCGCCCAGATGCCACTCGCCCGCGCAACCACGTTCCCCTCGGCGTCATGTGCGACGCTCCGCGGGAACGCGGTCGTTTGGCCCCGCCGTTCGACCCACCCCTTCGCCACGACGCGGCCATTCTCCGCGGCCTTGAGGAAGTCGATCGTGATGCTCACGCTCGCGATCCACTCGCCCTTCGTGAGCGTGCGGGCGACCGCGGCCGCCATCGCGCTGTCCAGCATGGTGAAGAGCACTCCGCCATGCGCGATGCCGTTGGCGCGGAGGTGCTTATCCGTGATGTCCAGCTCGACCTCGACGCTGCCATCCGCGTTCTCTGATAGCACTTCGAGGCCGAGGTCCTTGCCGAAGGCGCCAGCGTGGGGTGGGGGAGCGTGCACGTGCGCTGGACACCGCGCGGGGCGCTTCAAGGTTCGGCGCCTGGTGGCCCCGGAGCACAACTCCCCCCTTGGAATCGAGGCACAGGTGCGCGCGTGTGAACCACGCAAAGAAGCAAAGAACCCAAGAAACCAAGCCGCCTGTCAGATCGCCCAACGTCTTGGCTTCTTGGAGTATTGGCTTCTTGGCGTGGATCAGGAGCCGTCACAAGCAGGACAACCCGGGATCCCGTGAGTTGGACTCCCACGTTCCCTGGGAAGGTTTGCGCTCCGGGGCCGCGCCTGGTTGTGACCTTCGGTCACTTCAGCCGAAGGGTCTCCAAGTTATAGGGCGCATCCGTCTGGATGTGGTACTTCTTGTGGATGCTCGTGGCGAAGTCGATGCACTTCGATTCTTCGCCGTGCATCGTGATCACGCGGTCGGGCTTGGGCGTGATGTTGTTGATGTAGTTCATCAACTGGCGCCGGTCACTGTGGCCAGAGAAGCCGTCGATCGTCTCGACGTCCAGCTCGACCTTGACGACGCTGCTGCGGCCGCCGCCCGCGCTCATTGGGATCTCGCGCCAGCCCTGCTGGATGCGGCGGCCCAACGTGCCGCCTGCGGTGTAGCCCACGAACACGAGCGCGTTGCGTTTGTCGTGCGCCCAGTGCTTGAAGTACTCCATGATGGGGCCTCCGCTCATCATGCCGCTTGTGGCGAGCACGACGCACGGCTCCTCCGTGTCGAGCACGGTCCTACGCATCTCGTGCGAATCGACCCGCACGTAGATGTCGGAAAGGAGCGGGTTGCTGCCCTCGTGGAAGATCTCGTTCCTCAGCTCGTTGTTCAGGTACTCGGGGTACGCCGTGTGGATCGCGGTCGCTTCCCAGATCATGCCGTCCAGGTACACGGGAACGCGGGGGACGTCCCCCTTGCGGATGAGTTCCTCCATCACGAGCATGATCTCTTGCGAGCGGCCCACGGCGAAGCAGGGCACCATGATCTTGCCGCCGCGTGCGAGCACGCGTTGGCAGATCTCCTTCATCTGGTCCGTGGCTTGCTGCCTCGTGGGCTGGAAATCGTTGCGGCCGCCGTACGTGGCCTCGATGATGAGCGTTTCGAGGCGGGGGAACTTGTTGTTCGTGGGGTTGAAGAGCCACGTGCGCTCGTACTTCATGTCGCTCGTGCAGCACACGTTGTAGAAGCCGTCGCCGATGTGGAAGTGGGAGACGGCCGAGCCCAGGATGTGTCCCGAGTTGCTGAACGTGAGCTTCACGTCAGGCGCGATGTCGGTGGTGTCGCCGAACTCCAGGCACACGCTGTGCTTGACGAACTGCCGGATGTGGTCCGATTCATACGGCGGCTTCTTGCCTTCCATGCCGGCGATCTTGATGTAGTCAAGGCAGAGGAGGACCGCGAGGTCGCGCGTGGGCGCCGTGAGGTACACTGGGCCATCGTAGCCGTACTTGAACAGGAGCGGGACGAGTCCGCAGTGGTCCATGTGGGCGTGCGTGAGGATCACCGCGTCGAGCTGCGTGAGCGGCCACACTTCGCCGAGGTGGATGTACGGTGAGGCCTTGTCGTCGTTCGAGAAGTTCACGCCACAGTCGATGAGGATCTTCGTGTCCTGCGTTTGGAGCAGGTGGCACGAGCGGCCCACCTCGCGGTAGCCGCCCAGGCTGGTCCATCGGACCCACTGGTCCTCCTTCACGCCTCCGCGGTAGATGCGGCGACCGACGCGATGCAGCAGCTCCTTTCGCTCCTCGCTCACCGTGCGGAGGTACTCGCGCAGGTCCTTCACGGTCCTCGATGGGATGGGGGGCGTGCGCACGACCTTGGGCGCCCAGCCGATGGCCTTCTTGATATCGTTCAGCGTGGTGCCGTGGCGGCCGATGACGAGGCCTGGCTTGCGGGCCTCGATCATCACTTCGCCAATGTCGGGCTCGAAATAGACCTCCGTGATCTCGGCCTCTGCTGGCACGAGTTCCCGGACCTTCTTGTCGGCTTCCTCGATGTTCGCGAGGACGCTGGGGTCGGGGCGCACCACGACGCGCTTGCGGAGCTTCTTTGCAAGTCGGCGGACGAGGTCCTCGTCCTCGGCGAAGCGCTCAGGCTGTTTGGTGTAGATGACGAGGACGGCGGCCTCGAACTCGATGTCCGTGACCTCGACGGTCGCGGGCACTTCCTTCTTGACCTCTTCCCTGATCTCACGGAGTACGTCTTCAACGCCCATAGGGGCTCCTACAGGACGCCCATGCGCTTCCTGCGCGCAAGGATGTCGGCTTGTTGGAGCTGCTGGTAGCCGCGCTCCTTCGTGATGCTGCAGATGTTCATCCCATCGCCCGAGGCCGAGTCGCGCTTCATGCTCGCGCTGATGCCGCGGATGCAGAGGTCTAGCCCTTCGTCGATGGTCATGTCGTCCTTGTACTGGTCCTCGAGCACGCCGTACACGAAGACGGAGCCCGAGCCAGTCGTGACGAACTTGTCTGGGATGCTGCCGCCGGCAGCGTCGAGACTGAAGATGTGCGAGCCATCGAGGTCCACGCCGCCGATGAGGAGTTGGACGTAGAACGGCGTGAACTTGCGTTGGTTGAGGATGTTCGCCATCAGCGTGGACGCCGCGGTCACGCTCATGGACGAGCCCCGCTTGAGCTTGTAAAGCTGGACTTCCGTGGAGAGCCAGCGCACGAGGACCTGCGCGTCGCCCACGCCGCCTGCGATGGTCATCGCGATGTGCTCGTCGATGCGGAAGAGCTTCTGGGTCTGCTTGTGAGCGATGAGGTGGCCCATCGTGGCGCGCATGTCGGCGCCCATCGCGACGCCGTCCTTCGTGACGACGCCGACGGTCGTGGTGCCGGTCTTGAGGACAGGCGCGGCGCTGGGCAACTGGAGGTCCTCCATCTAACTCAGCCCCATCTTCTTCTTGCGCTTGTCCACGTCCTCGCGTGAGAGCAATTGATAGCCGTGCTTCTTCGTGATGCTGCAGACGTTCATGCCGTCGCCCGACGCGCTGTCGCGTTTCATGGCGGCGGTGATGCCGCGCACGGCGAGGTCGAGGCCCTCCTCGACGCTCAGGCCGTCCTTGTAGTGGTCTTCGAGCACGCCGTACACGAACACCGAGCCCGAGCCAGTGGAGACGAACTTGTCTGGGATACTGCCACCCGCGCTGTCGAGCGAATAGACGTGGTTGCCTTCGAGGTCCACGCCGCCCACGATGAGCTGCACGTAGAACGGCGCGAACTTGCGCTGGTTCATGATGTTGCTCAGCAGCGTCGAGGCGGCCTTGATGCTCATCTCTGTGCCGCGCTTGACCTTGTAGAGCTCGACCTCGGCTTCGAGCCAGCGCGCGAGGACCTGCGCGTCGCCGACGAGGCCAGCGATGGTGAGCGCCATGTGGTCGTCGATGCGGAACAGTTTCTGCGTGTCCTTGTGGCTGATGAGGTTTCCCATCGTGGCGCGCATGTCGGCGCCCATGACGACACCGTCCTTGCACACGAGCCCAACGGTCGTCGTGCCGGTCTTGAGTTGCTGGGTCCCATCCATGGTGACACTGGTCCTCGGGAAAAAACCCCAGAAGAGCAAGAGCGCGATTTCTCGTTTCATACTAAAGGGTTACGACCAAAAGGTAGGTAGGGGGGATTTACCCCCCGGGACGTTCCTGTGGCTGCTCCTTCACGTCGTCGTGACGGTGCCCGTGGAACCAGCGACGATGAAGACGTCGATGATGCCCGTGGCCGCCGTCCACTCGGTTGGGCCAGTGACGGGCGCGGTGGTGTCGCCGTTGCAGTTCATGTCGTTCACGCCGTCCCAGTCGCAGACGAAGTAGTACGTACCAGCTCCCAGCGCGAGGTCCGTGACGGTCACGGTGCATCCTGGGTCACAGACCATGTTGCAAGCGATCCCGGTGTCACTGCCGGTGGTGTCCGTCGTGCAGAGCCCCAAGAGCCCCACGCTGGTGCCCGTGTAGTTGCGCGAGTCCTGCAAGTCGGCGAGGGCCGAGGGCAAGACGAAGCTGGCGATGACGATTGATTGTCCGCGCTGCTACGCCTTGGGCTCCCGGACTTGCGAGTAGATCGAGAGAAACGCGGGCTCGTTCTCCCATTCGAACGGGATCGTGCGTTGCCTGGCGAGTCGCCACGTTCCCCCGGCGCCCGATACGTCCACCTCGGCGCCCCCGACGCTCACCGATGGAATTCCCAGGGAGGCGCCGAGCAGCTCCTGTGCCCCTCGCCCCAAGAGGTCTTCGGCGGCGGGGTTGACGTAACGCACGCAGCCGTTGGGGTCGATGACGAGGATCGCGTCCGGGATCGCTTGGAGGAGGCGCCTGAGGCGGGCCTCGCTCTGGGCGAGCGCTTGTTCTGCGCGCCGCCTCTGGGTGATGTCCCGGAATGCGATGACGACTCCCGTGACCTCACCTTCGCGCCGCACGGGAGCGGCTGAGTACCCAACGAGGACTTTCCGGTCGCTTCCGTTTGGAGTCAGCACGCCCTCCTCGGATTCGATCCCACGGCCAGTGGCGAGGACGACATCTTCGGGCCTCAGCCCGCCCGCCTCACCCAGCGTTGGGTCGATCAGGTTGAGGACCTCGCGGGCTGGGTGCCAGAGGACCTCCGTCGCGGGCCGGTGGATCAGGTCGGCTCCGGCTCGGTTGATGTGCACGACGCGGGCTTGTGCATCGACGATGCAGACTCCTTCGCCGAGGCACTCCAGGGCGGCCTCCTCGCGGCTGACGCGATTCTGGGCTTCGGACGCGAGCACGTTTGCGAGCAAGGGATCCTGTTCCCGGGAGGCGGCGGCGAGGGCAGCGATCACGTCCTCGCTTGACATGGATCGCAGGATCTCGGCGCGTCCTGTTGAGTCTTTGAGCCGGTCGTAGGGCTTCTGGAAGCGCACGTCACCCAAGGCGCTTCCCCTCCGCCGATGGGCTGGCGGTGGGAGTGGCTTCGAGCCCGAAGGCACCGATGACGCGCGCCTCGTCGGAGAAGTCCCCCGTCAGCCTGACTGACGGAGGGGGGTGCTTTCGCACGACGGCCGGGATGACGATGAGCTGCTCTTGCGCTGCGAGTTCCGGCTGCTCACGCAGGTCGATCACCTTCAGGTCGTACCCACCGCGAAGGTGGCGGTCGAGGATGCGCTGGAGGTTGAGGACGGCCCGTTGCGAGTGGGGCGCCGCCCGCCCCACGACGAACACCTGGAACTCCCACCGGGGCTCAGGCGGCGACTCGGTGCCTGTCGGCTTCCCGGAGGAGAGTCGCATGTTGCTCACGATCCTTCTGCATCGTGGTCGTCCCCGCTACTCGGGCTTGCGCGCGCCTCCCGCACGGACTCGCGCCCCGTGCGGGCACGAGCCGCCAGCGCCTCGGATTCGCGCAGCAATCCTTGGGTCTCGAGCTCCTTGATCGCGAATTCGGCGCGGAGCTGTTCGATGCGCGCGTCCAGCGCGCGCCGCGTGGCTTCGAGGGCCGCCCGGCGGTCCTGGGCTTCGGCGCGTCGGCGCGTCTCTTCGCTTTGGGTTCCTGCCTCCAGCCCCGCGCGGGAAGCGCCCACGGCGCCCCCCTCGGCGCCGGTGAACACCTCCAGCAGGTCCACTCCATGAGATGTGAGTCGGAACTCGCGCACCTGTTTGGAGTGCGCGATTCCGCGCGCCTTCAGGACGCTGGTGGCGCGGTTGCGCTCGCCCGCCAGTTCGACGTTGCGAAGGATGATGATGTCGTCCACGAGGCTGATGATGTACGTGTTCTCATCGAGGGCCTCGCGTTCGCTCGAGAGCATCGTGTTCACGGCGGTGACGCCGCGCGCCTTGAGGAAACCCAAGAGGCGGGTGAGGGTCCCACGGACGTCCTCGGGCAGCCCCATCGCAAGGAACGGGGTGATCGGATCGATGACGACGACGTGGGGATCGAACGCTTCGATCTCCTCGATCATGTACGCCAAGTAGGGTTCCAACCCCTCCGAACCGGGCCTGGCCGACCGGATCCTCAGGAGGTCCGTCTCCATGTACCGCGCGAGATCGAACCCCATCGATCGCATGTTACGCACGATCTGGGAGTGCGCTTCCTCCAACGCGAAGTAGAGGCACCGGTCCCCGCGAGCGCAGGTCGCGTCCGCCATGGAGACCGCGAAGCTCGTCTTTCCGGTGCCGGCTCCCCCGACGATGAGGACCGTGTCCCCTCGATAGACGCCTCCCGCGAGCATGTCGTCGAGGCCGGGGATCCCCATCGAGACACGTTCGTCAGGCGAAGGATAGTCGAGGCTCACCCCGGTGACGGGGGTGACCGTGATGCCCCGGGACGCGATGAGGAACGCGTACTCGTTCATCCGGTGGGATGAGCCGCGGTACTTGATGACCCGGAGGCGCCGCGTGGCGACCCCTTTCTCAAGGGAGAAGCGGAGGTGGATGACGCAGTCCGCGAGGTACTCCGCCACGGGAAACTCGCTCTGCTCGGCGACCTCCAGCGTCACGAGCGTGGTGATGCCCCGCGCCTTGAGCCCATCCAGGAGTCGCCGCAGCTCGGCGCGGAGGATGGCGGGGTGAGGGATCGCTTCGGCCAGGACGTTGATGGCGTCGATGACCACCCTCTTGGCCCCGATGCGGTCGATGGCGTGTTCGAGTCTCACGAGGAGGCCGTCCAAGGTGTATCCGCCAGTGCCGGCGATCTCCCCCGGGTCCATGCGCGCGGAATCGATGACAAGCTTCCCGCTCGCCTCCAGTGCGCTGAGGTCAAACCCCAACGATTCCCCGTTCTCTATGATCTCCTTCTCGCTCTCCGCGAAGGAGAGGAACACGCCAGGCTCATCCCCCTCACGGGCTGCATGCACGAGGCACTCCATCGCGAATACGCTCTTCCCGGACCCGACGTTGCCATAGATCGCCGTCGCGCGGCCACGAGGAAGCCCGCCTCCCGTGATCTCGTCGAAACCAGCGATGCCCGTGCGCGCCTTCCCAATGCCGCCCGGTTTGGTCGCTTCGACGGTAGCGGGCGCCATGTTCAGCACCTTCGGGCGGTGGCCTGCTCGCTTGCTAGCACGAGGGCGCGCATCGTGGGGTCTCCGACGTCAATGAGACCCATCAGTCCCTACGCATGCATCTGAACATCGGCTCGCGGGGCCACTGGAGGAGCGCTCCGCAATAGTCCCGCCGCTGCCCAATCTTCATATAAGGGATGGTGCCTCCGCCGCATCAACCAAGGTCATTGCCCACGTGGTGATGGACCCCAAGTTCCCCCGGTGTTTCTATGGGCCGAAAGGAAGACAACATCGCCAAGGCGCGCGAGATCATGCACAAACCGGAATTCATCCGGAACATCGACATCGCGGCCCACATCGACCACGGCAAGACGACCCTTTCGGACAACCTCATCGCCGGCGCAGGCATGATGTCCGAGGAGCTCGCCGGAAAACAGCGCCTCCTTGACTTCGACGAGCAGGAGTCAGCGCGTGGCATCACCATCAACGCCGCCTCGGCGTCCATGGTGCATGACATGGAGGGCCAGCAGTACCTCATCAACCTCATCGACACGCCTGGCCACGTTGACTTCGGCGGTGACGTCACGCGCGCGATGCGCGCGGTGGACGGCTGCGTCGTCGTCGTGTGCGCCGTCGAAGGCCCCATGCCGCAGACCGAGACGGTCGTGCGTCAAGCGCTGCGCGAGAAGGTGAAGCCCATCTTGTTCATCAACAAGACGGACCGCCTCATCAACGAACTCAAGCTCACGCCAGATCAGATGCAGCAGCGCTTCGTGAAGATCATCACGCAAGTCAACCAGCTCATCCACAAGATGGTCCCGCCCGAGTTCAAGGACGCGTGGACGCTGCGCCCCGAGACTGGCAACGTCGTCATGGGCAGCGCGTACCACAACTGGGCCATCTCCGTGCCGTACATGCAAAAGCACGGCATCAAGGGCTTCAAGCAGATCTACGAGCTCGTCGAGAAGGGCTCGAACAAGGAGCTTGCCAAGCTCGCGCCACTCACGAAGGTCCTCCTCGAGGCCTCCATCCGGCACCACCCACCGCCGCACGTCGCCCAGAAGTACCGCATCCCCAACATCTGGAAGGGCGACATCAACAGCGAGATTGGCCAGGCCATGGTCAACTGTGACGAGAAGGGCCCCCTCGCCATGATGATCACGAAGATCATCATCGACCCGCACGCGGGCGAGGTCGCCTTCGGCCGCATCTTCTCGGGCAAGGTCGAGAAGGGCCAAGAAGTGTACGTCATGGGCATGCCCGGCAAGGGCCGCACCCAGCAGGTGGGCCTCATGGTCGGCGCGGACCGCATCCCGATCGACATGGTCGTCGCGGGCAACATCGCGGCCGTGCAGGGCATCCGCGAGGCGCTCGCGGGCAGCACCGTCTCCTCGCTCCCCGAGATGGAAGGGTTCGAGTCCATCAAGCACGTCTCAGAACCAGTCGTCACGATCGCGGTCGAGGCCAAGAACACGAAGGACCTCCCCAAGCTCGTCGAAGTCCTCCGCACCGTCGCCAAGGCGGACCCATCCATCGAAGTCCAGATCAACCAGGAGACCGGCGAGAACCTGATGTCCGGCATGGGTGAGCTTCACCTCGAGATCACGGAGTACCGCATCAGGAACGAGCACGGCGTCGATATCAAGACGTCCCAGCCCATCGTCGTGTACCGCGAGTGCGTGAGCGGCAAGTCGCCCGGCGAGTTCGAGGGCAAGTCGCCAAACAAGCACAACAAGTTCTACCTCACGGCCGAGCCCCTCCCCGTCCCGTTCGTGGAAGCCATCAAGGACGGCAAGATCACGAACTCGCAGGGCAAGGTCAAGGACGTCAAGGCCCTCATGCCAACGCTCGTCGAGCTTGGCTGGGACCGCGACTACGCCAAGGGCCTCTTCGCCGTCGTCGGCACGAACCTGATGGTGGACACCACCAAAGGTATCCAGGGTCTCCAGGAGACGAAGGAACTCGTGCTCGACGCGTTCAAGGAAGCCATGAAGCGCGGCCCCCGCGCGGGTGAGCCCGTGCAGGGCGTGCTCTTCACGCTCCACGACGCGAAGCTCCACGAGGACGCCGTTCACCGCGGCCCCGCGCAGGTCATCCCGGCCGTGCGCAACGCGATCTATGGCAGCATGACGACCGCCGGCTCCACGCTCCTCGAGCCCATGCAGAAGGTCTTCATCAACGTCCCCCAGGACGTGATGGGATCGGCGACGCGCGAGATGCAGCAGCGCCGCAGCGTCATCG
>JBAZZN010000052.1:0-12426 GCA_041658815.1 Thermoplasmatota archaeon | reverse complement strand
TCACCGCGTCCCTTGAGCTTGGCAGCGTACGCCATTCCCACCGCGTGGGGGAGTTGCGTCGCCATGCTGCTGGACCACGTGACGAAGTGCTCTGCGCGGTCCGAGTAGTGGCACGGCATGCTGCGGCCCATCTCCACGCTCTGAGCGTTCCCGAAGAGGTGGTCGAAGTAGCGGCGAAGGGGGAAGCCGCGGTAGAGCAACGCTCCGCCTTGGCGAAGCGCCGGGAACATCCAGTCCGTGTCTCGCATGGCGGACGCGCTACCAAGCACCGCGCCTTCTTCTCCCGTGGACGTGCCGTAGAAGCCGATGCGGCCTTGGCGCTGGAGGTTCATGCAGCGCTCGTCCAGGGATCGCACGAGGCTCATCGCGCGATACGTCCTGAGGAGCGTCGCCTTGGGCAAGTCCGGGTCGCGCGCTTCGTCCGCCGTGCCGTCCTCGCGCAGGATTGGTGGGCGGTCGAGGCCCGAGGAAGAGGCGCCAGTAGGCACGACCCCGCGCATCGGGTCGGCGTCTTAAGCTGTTTGCCGGGGGCCCACGGCCCCACGCTGCGACTATTATACCGCTCGCCGCCGAGGGTCCCGCAGGCGATTCACCTGGTGGGCTCGAGGCTTGGGAAGAGGTGTGGCGCGGTCGCGCGCCTGCATCACCACTTCCACGTCGGTGACCAGGCGTCTGGCACCATAGTCGCTTTCGTCGTGGGCGCCGCGGTCATCCTCGTGACATCGACCGTGCTCATCCACTTCGTCATCCAGCAGCCGGGCAACTCGGTGGCCGCGTTGGCCTCACAGGACCTCCAGAACAAGGCGAAGGGATCGCTCCAAGTCCTCGTGGGCACGCCCGGCTATCCGGCAACATGGTCGTCCGACCCTGACCGGCTCTCGCGCATCGGTCTCCTCGAACCGGGCTCCGCCTCCCGCGTGGACCCGGCCAAGTTCGATGCGCTAGCAAAGGGCCGTCTGTGGGGGTCAGACGGCACGAACGGTTTCGTGGACTATGACGAGGCGCACGCAGTGATGGCGCTTGACGGCTACGACTTCCACATCCGCGCGAGTCCCATCTTCCGGCAGAACGGCTCCAACTACGGGCTGATCGGGCTCGGAGAGTACCACATCGGCTACGTGGGTCACTACTCAGGCGGCCTCGAAAGCGTGCAAAGCCAGACCGAGCGCGCGGCGCTCGCGCATCTCCCCATCAGCTTCAACAACACGCCTCGCCTGCTTCCGACCGCTCTTGGAGATGCGTTCTCGGACGAATCCTCGCTCGTGAAGAGTGTCCTGCTCCCGGAACTTGGCGGCATCACGACGCAGTCCGTCATCCCGACTGGTAGCCAAACGGACAAGACGTTCCACATCGTGGACGCGGCCGCGTACGGCGGTCTCCTCTCGACCCAGACGGGTCTCACGAAGGCGCTTGCGCTGTCAAGCCCAGGCGCCACGAAGCTCAGCGACCTAAGCTACACGGCTGGGAAGGACGTCCGCGCCGTGCTTGGCACCGCGGACTTCTCGGAACTCCCCAGCGGGGGGGCCGTCGCGTGGAAGGAGTACGTGGACACGCACCAGCGAGGCGCGGCCTCAACGTCGGACCTCAACGATTACGGGTGGCTCGAAGTGAGCCCGGACGCCGGGGTCACCTGGTTCCAGATCACGAACACGCTGGGCGCGCGCTCCGCGGACATCTGGGTCGCTGGCCCCGAGTCCACCACGTGGCGCACCCAGAGTGCCACCATCACCCCCGTGAACTGCCTTCCCTGCATGAGCGCCCCACAAGTCCAGATAGCGTTCCACTGGCACGCGGACAACTCAGGGGTCGCGGGCTACGGCTGGATCGTGGACGACGTCTCCGTCACGCCCACGAGCAGCAGTGGGCTATCGAGGAACTTCGAAACGCCAACGATCGACCTCCTTATCATCGGCTCGGACGTCGCGCCCTCGTCCCTCTCGTCCACCACCGCCACGGACGCCATCCGGGATTACGTGAACGGCTACGGCGGCCGCCTCGTGGTCCTGGGTGGTGAGCCAAACTTGGATTGGCTTGAGCCGCTCCTACGCGTCGGGATCCGCGACGCATCACCTGGCCTTTCCACCCCAGACCCCACGCACCCAATGCTCTCCATGCCCAACCAGCTCGCGTGGGGACTGTACGAGGACGGCGGCGACTCGTGGGACTTCACGGGGAACGCGGACGTGTCGCTCTTCAACGTCGTGCTGAACGCCACGGGCAGCTCGCAAAAGGCGGTCCTCGCCGCGTCGCGCCCGTTCGCATTCAGCGGCACGGGACAAGACGGGACCATCGTCCTCACCACCTACTTGCCGTGGAAGTTCTCGTCACAGGAGCCCGAGATGTTCTTCGCGAACGTCATCGTGTACGGGAAGTACCACTACTTGATGACCGAGTTCGGCCCGAGCGTGCCGCCTGGCTTCCCAGTCGAGAGTGCCACGCGGACTGCTCTCATGGACCGCACGTCGGACGCTGGCGGGTCCTTCACTGAGATCGGCTTCACGGTGTACGTTTGGCAAGGCAGCACAGCGGGCACGTACGCGCGCGGCGACGACGGCGTCGCGAGTTCCCCGCTCCTCCTCGCGGCGGCGCCTGGCAACGGCACGGTCGATCTAACGTGGACCAAACCCGCAAGCAACGGCACGTCCCCCATCACTGGGTACGACATCTACAGGTCCACTGGCAGTCATCTTGGGTCATACATCGGCACCACGGCGAGCACCAGCTACCACGATCCCTCGCTCGCGAACGGTGTGACCTACTACTACAACGTCACTGCCACGAACACGGCCGGCCAGAGCTCGTCCTCGCAAGAAGTGAGCGCCACGCCATCGGCCAAGCCGATGCCGCCGCTAGGCCTCACCGTCACTGGCGACGTGCTGGCGAATTCGCTATCATGGTCAGCGCCGTGGAGCGACAACGGCGCCCCCATCATCGGTTACAACATCTTCCGCAACGACACTGACGTGCCGAGCGCGATGGTCCTCTTCGTGACCGAGAGCACGAACACATCCTGGATCGACGTCACGCAGACCGCCCAAGTCAACTACACGTACGCCGTGAGTGCTATCAACGCGGTGGGCGAGAGCGTTTGGACTGACAACGTCACTTCAGGGACGGCCGGTGCTCCTGGCGTGCCCACGGACCTCGTCGCGACTCCGGGATTCCAAACCATCGTGCTGGCGTGGACGACCACCCCCCACGCGACATCGTACGCGGTCTATGCGGGGAACACCACGAACCCAACTGACTTCGCCGTGACCGTCACTTCGCCCTCGTGGCAAGAGTCTGGCCTGGGCGACGGTGTGACGCGTCACTACCGCGTCATCGCGACGAACGACGTGGGCCCCAGCACGTACTCGGCCGACGCGTCGGCGACGACCGTCGCCTTGCCAGGCGTCGTCCTCATTCCCACCCTCGCCTCCACGACGCGCTACCAGATAGATATCTCGTGGACCAGCGTCACGCCTCCCCAGGGCGGCCACATCACCGGGTACCGCGTGTACAGCGGCGCCGACGCGAATTCGCTCTCGCTCCTCACGACGACGACTGGCCTCAACGCGTCAGAAACGGGACTCTCGGATGGGCAAACGCGCTACTACGCGGTCTCCGCCGTGGACGAAGCCGGCGAGGGTCCCCAGTCGCCCGTCAACTCGGCGACGACGCTGAGCACACCCGCCGCGCCCACGCAAGTCGTTCCCACGAGCGGCGCCAACGAGATGGTCATCACGTGGACGCCCCCACCGGGACTCGTCACGAACTACACGGTCTATGCGGGCGACGCCACGAACCCCATCACCCCAGCAGCGACCGTCACCGCCGCCCAGTGGACAGAGACCGGCCTGACCGCTGGCCAAACGCGCCACTACCGCGTGACGGCGACGAACGCCGTGGGCACGGGCCCCCACTCGAGCGACGCGTCGGGCACGACGCTCCCACTCCCCATCGCACCGGGCGTGCCAACGGTCACGGCCGAGGGCCGCGGCGCGCTCAACGCGTCCTGGTCCGCCGTCGATGGCGCGACCTCGTACGACGTGTACGGCGGTCCCGACGCCATCACCCAGCAGTACGCGGGCACCACGACCAGCTTGTACTATGTGGAGTCTGGCCTGGGCGACGGAGTCACGCGGTACTACGCGGTCGAAGCCGCGAACGCCGCGGGTCACGGCCAGCAAGGCCCACCCGCGAGTGGGACCACGTTCGAACGCCCCGCAGCGCCCACCGGGGGCGCGGCGGCTGGCGCCATCGGCGAGATCTACGTCTCCTGGACGGCGCCCAGCGGCACCGTCACGAACTACACGGTGTACGCGGGCAGCACCATCGACCCCACGACGGTCGCCGCGAACGTGACGGTCACGCACTGGACCGAGACGGGCCTGAGCGCCGGAGAGACGCGCCACTACCGCATCATAGCGACGAACCCTGCCGGCAACAGCACGTACTCGAGCGACATCGTGGGCGCCACCGTGTCCGTTCCCATCGGGCCAGAGGCCCCCACGCTCGACACGTCCACGGCCCGCCAGATCAACGTCTCGTGGACACCCGTGGACGGCGCCACCGAGTACGAAGTGTACCGCGGCGAATCGGTGCTGTCACTCGACCTCTTCGCAAGCACGACTGGATCGTACTACTTGGACGCGCCGCTCGGGAACGGCGCCACGTTCTACTACGCGATCACCGCTGCGAGTGGAGCCGGCGAGGGCCCACGATCGAACCCCATCGGTGGCACGACGATGTCCCCGCCGGCGGCGCCCACGGCAGGCACCGCCACGAGCGGCGTCGGCGAGTTGGCCCTCACATGGACGCCGCCCACCGGCCCCGTCACGAACTACTCGGTGTACGCGGGCGACAGCGCGGACCCAACGACGCAGGTCGCGAACGTGACGAGCACGAGCCACACCGAGACGGGACTCGCCAACGGCGTCACACGTCACTACCGCATCATCGCGACGAACGGGGCGGGCAACAGCACGTACTCGAGCGACTTCTCGGGCACGACGCTGGGCATCCCTGCCGCGCCGGGCGCACCCACGCTCACGCTGCCAGACGTCGGCAAGGTCAATGTGAGCTGGGGCTCCGTGAGCGGAGCCACGTCGTACAAGGTCTATGGCGGCGGCACCGTGCTCACGAGTTACCTCGGCACTACGACGAGCTTGTACTACGTGGACTCGGGCCTCGAGAACGGCGCTCTACGCTACTACAACGTCACTGCCGTGAGCACAGCGGGCGAGGGCGCCTCGTCCCCGCAGGCCTCCACGACGACAGCAAACGTGTCCAACGTGCCCGCGTTCGCCACATCGGTCGCATCCTCCCACGTCACGATCACGATCACGCCGCCAAGCGACGGCGGCCTGCCGCTCCTCAACTACACCATCTGGCGCTGCGGCCCCAGCGCGGCGTGCACGCCAACCGAGCGCCTCGCGTCCGTGGGCGGCACGAACACCACGTTCGTGGACGCGACCACCACGCCCGGAACGCCGCTCCCGAACGTCTATTGGTACTACGTCACAGCATGGAACGCGGTCGGGGAATCCAACAAGCAGGCGGTCGCCGTCTCTGCCAGCGTCTAGGTCCACAGGGGCCTTTGCGTCCCCAGCGAAGAGAAATAGCTTCCCCGCGACCAACGTGGTCCTGATGATAGGCGCCTTTGCCCGCAAGCTCGGAACGCACGACAAGCCACAGCTTGCGACTGACTACGAGAAGCTCACGGAGAGCGCCGCAGACGCGCCGCCAGAGCAGTTCGTCGAACGCTTTCCCCACGAGGGCGGGGACGTCTTCCTGGCCCCCGTCCTGGAGACCCTCCGCGCCGTGCTCTCGCGCGTCCGCGGAGCCACGACGCTCACCCCGACTCCATCGGAGAACGACACCGCCCCCAAAGCCCGCGAGAATGTCTGACGGACGGACCGGAAAGGACGTGACCAAGTGCTGCCCCCCGCTGAGACGATGTCCATCACCGGCATCGGCTTCATCGCCGCCTTTGGCTTGTGGAAGCGCAAGATCGGGCCACTCGTGCTACCAAGCCGGAGGTAGCGTTAAGGCATCCGCGGCTTCCTGCGCGCTTGCATGAGGACCCGGCTGCTCACGATGGGGGTACTCGCGGCGCTACTTGCGGCAGGCTGCGCGCAGCCCGACGCCCCGGGCTCGAAGACGACTTCCGCCCTTCCCTTCCCGCCCCTGCCATCACTCGAATCCGTGGTGCCCATGTGGTCGGTGCGCGCGATCGACGCTGTCGTCACGCACGACCCACTCGCCAAGCACGCGAAGACGAATGCCTCGTACGAGTTCGAGAACAAGTACGGCTCCGCGCTGCCGCGCTTGCGATTCGTGACGGCCGGCATGAAGGTCACTTCCGTCACGAGCACGAACGGGGCGCCCATCGAGTTCCACCAGGACGACCTTGGCCCATCCAGCTTCGGTCCACTGGGCCCAACGATCGCACCATTCGCGCTCTGGAACGTGACGATGCCCGAGGGCGGAGCGCCGGGCACGCGCGCGACGCTCCTCGTGAGGGCCGAGGGCTGGGAAGAGATCCTCTTCCTTGGCGGCGGCTCGACTGGAGGCGAGGCCCCAGTGGAGGACGCCAACTCCTTCGCGCAGCTCGCCATCGTTCCGATAGCAGAGGCGACCGGAACGCCTTGGCTTAACGTCACGCTCACGCGCCCCGAAAGCTGGACCTACGCCGTGGATGCGTTCCCCACTGGGAACGCCACGAAGAGCGGGGGACTGGTGACGCAGGCGTTCGCGTCGCGCACCGCCACCTTCGTGATCGCCGCCTCGAACTCATGGAACGCTATCGAGGAGACGGTGAGCGGTGTGCGCGTCATCACGTACTATCACCCCGACATGCTGGTGCAGGCGCGCTCCGTGCATGAGGTGGCAAAGCGCGCCCTGCGCGTGATGAGCGTCTTCAACGGCCCGTACCCGTACCCCTCGCTCACTACCGCCCCAGCGAAAGTCGCCAACGACGCCTTCAGCGCGCCAGGACTCACGGTGCTGGGCCTGAACTACTACCGCGGGCTCCTCCCATCGCCAGGCGTGCAGCAGGGGCGCACCGCGCCGTGGATCGCGGGCTCCCAATCGAACGAAGAGGTCCTCGTCCACGAGGTCACGCACAACTGGTGGGGCTCGCAGGTCACCGCGAACAACAGCGATGCCAAGCTTGGCGTGCGCGACGACTACATCGTGGAGGGCTTCACGACGTATCTTGCTGAGATAGCGTACTTCGACTTCGTGTACGATCGCGCTGACGCGGCGGCCAGCGTCGAGGCCAAGTGGCGTGACCAGCAGCAGGACCGCGCGCAAGGCGCAGACGCGCCAGTGACCGCTGCTGGCGGGGACCACTACGAGCGAGCCGCCCTCGCGATGCGCGTCCTGCACGCGCATTTCCTCTACGCGAACAAGGAGGACGCCTTCTTCCAGACGTTCCGCGACATGCTAACGACGCACGCGCTGGCCTCGGGCGGGAACGGGGTCCTGCGGCACGAGGAAGTCGTGCGCGCGTTCAGCCAGAGCTATGGGGAGGACCTCACGCCCTTCTTCGCCACGTGGTTCTCCTCGCGCGAGCTGCCTGACGTCGCCGTGAGCGCTGGCGACACCACCGGCGCGACGCTGGAGAACGCTGGCAAGGTCGCCGTGCCAGTGGAAGTGCGGTTCCGCGACGCGGGCGGCAACGAGAACCTGACGAGCGTGTGGCTCGCGCCGGGTGCGTCGCTTCGCGTCGAAGCGAACCTCACGCTTCCCCTCGTCTCGGTGGAAGCGGACCCCAACTGGCGCCTGGACGAAGCGAGCAAGGAGAACAATGACTGGGGAGCCGCCGGCCCGGTGGCGCTTCCTGTATCGCTCACTCGTTGAGCCTCGTGAGCCGGCTCGCGTCCACCGTGTCGAACGTCCGGTTGATGTTGAACAGCAGGATGCCCAGGATGATGGCGGCGACGAGCACGTCGAAGGCGACGCCCAGCTCGACGATGAGCGGCATGCCGTAGGTGAGTGATAGCGCGGCGAGGAACATGCCGTTCTCCATCACGAGGAGGCCCAGCGTCTGCGTGATGGCCTTGCGGCGGCTCACCATGATGAAGAAGCCCATGAACACCACGCCCAGGCTCGCGGTAAGGCTGTGCTTGGCGAGGAGTTCGCCGGGGATCTGGATGGGGCGGACGATGAAGTAGGCGAAGAGGATGAGGCCGCCGGCGATGGCGAGGGCGAGGCTGAGGTTGATGTAGGGCTCGCTCTCGCGCTTGATCTTGATGCGCTCGACCACGTAGTCGAGGAGCTTGGGGATGCCGAACGTCTTGAGGCCCAGCGTGATGGCTGCGATGAAGAGGAGGTGGTACTCGCTCGTGGCGATGGCGACGATGGTCGCGATGAGGCTGAGGATCGCGCTTTGGAGCGCGTACATGCGGATGGCGGGCGTGATGCTCTTGTGCGTCATCATGACGAGCGTCGTGACGACGAAGAGGGCGCTTAGCGCGTCGATCGCGCTGGTGGGGTCGAAGAGGCTCAACACGGTGGCTTAGGCCCCCAGGATGAAGATCGATAGCAGCGCGAAGAAGGCGAGGATGAACGCGATGGTCATGTACTCAAGGAGGCGGAAGATGCGCCACTTGGCCGTGAAGCTCTCCACGGTGGCGATGAGCATGATGGCGAGCACGGCTTTTCCAACGAAGATGAGGACGCTGGCCAATGTGGGGAGACCGCCGGACGCGATGCCCCACGGGAAGAACACGTTCGTGAGGATCGCGACGAGGGCGAGCTCCTTCACGTGCAGGCCCCATTGGATGACGGCGAGGTCCTTCCCGCTGTACTCGAGGATCTGCGCTTCGTGCACCATCGTGAGTTCGAGGTGGGTGGCGGGGTTGTCGATGGGGATGCGGCCAGACTCGGCGATGGTGAGCATGAAGACGGCGCCAAAGAGGAGGAGGTGCGTGGGCGTGATGGCGCGCGTTCCCAGGAGGAGGACCTGGTCCGTGACGTCGCCAAGCGTCGTGGCGCCGTAGGCGACGGCAAGCGTGAAGACGGTGAGGACGAGCCCAGGCTCGGCGAGGGCCGCGAGCGTGATATCGCGACTGCTGCCCAGGCCGCCGAAGCTGCTGCTTGCGTCGAGGGCGGCCAGAGCGATGAAGACGTGCGCGACCGTGAAGAGCATGATGACGGCGAAGAAGTCGCCGCCAAACGAGAGGGGCGGGTGCGCCGCGGCGATCGGGACGAACTCCGCGGCTGCGAGGAAGCCGGCGAAACTCACGTAGGGCGCGATGCGGAAGACCCAACTCGTGCGGTGGCTCACGACGGGTGCTTTTCGGAAGTGCTTCCAGAGGTCGTAGTAGGGCTGGAAGAGTGGGGGCCCTTGGCGGCTTTGGAAGACGGCTTTGACCTTGCTTGCGAGGTTGTCGATGAGTGGCGAGAGCGCGAGGATGAGGAGCGTTTGCAGGAGGACGACGAGGAGGAAGCTGAGCATGCGTGGTCACCTCGTGGCCCATAGGAGGACGAGCAGGAGCGTCGCGAAGATGTACGAGAGGTACGCGTGGATGCTGCCGGCTTGCACGGCACGGAAGCGCATGCTGGTGAGCAGGATGAGGCGCGTGATGGGAGCGTATGCGTACTCTTCGAGGAAGTACGTCGTGCGCGTCGCGTAGGTGATGCGGCTGGGGATGGTGGGCGCTTTCTCGTCGCGCGTGGTCTCCTTGTGGGGGCCGTAGAGCCCGCTGAAGAACATGCGAGTGGCTTCCGCGTAGCTCGTGCTCGTGTACTCCATGCGGGGCGTGACGTTGCGGTGGCCGCACAGCCACGTCTCTTCTTTGCGCGCGCGCTCGCGGCTGCCCAGGAACCTGGTCCCAAGCCAAGCTAGGAGCGCGAAGAGGAGGACGATGAAGAAGACGAGCGTGGGGCTCATGCTTGCTTTGATAGTGGTCAGGCTTTGGACGACGAGGCCGCCCGTGACGAGGTCCGCGTTGGGGTCGGCGCCAAGGAGCGGGGCGAGCGTCTGGTGGAGCGTGCGGATGACGAGCCCCGCCATGGACGCGATGAGGATGATGCCAGTCGCGAGGATGCCCATGCCAAGGAGCATCGTGCGGGGCGATTCGTGTGCGTGCTCGGCTTCGCTGGTGCGGGGTGTCGCGAGGAACGTGACGCCGAAGGCCTTGACGAAGCAGACGACGCTGATGGCGCCTGCGAGGGCGAAGAGCCCTGCGCCCACCGGCAGGAAGATCTGGAGGATGAGTGGGGTGCCGGGAATGGTGACGCCCGCGAGGAGGCTCTGGAAGAGGAGCCACTCGCTCACGAAGCCGTTGAGGGGGGGAAGCGCGCTGATGGCGAGGCTTCCCAGGAGCACGAGGCCCGCGGTGTAAGGCATTTGGTGGATGAGGCCGCCCAGCTTGTTGATGTCCCGCGTTCCAGTCGCGTGGTGCACGCTTCCGGCTCCAAGGAACAGGAGCGTCTTCATTGTCATGTGGTTGAGGCTGTGGAGCACGGCGGCGATGAGGGGAAGCGTCGCAAGGAGTGGCTGGTCGTACGAGACGAAGAGGAGGGCGAGCCCAAGCCCCATGAAGATGACGCCGAGGTTCTCGACGCTGCTGTACGCAAGGAGCCGCTTGATATCGTTCTCGGCGGTCGCGTACAAGATCCCCACGAAGGTGGTGATGCCGCCCAGTGCGAGGAGCGTGAGGCCCCACCACGCGGGGCCACGTCCCAAGAAGTCGATGCCGACGCGGATCATCATATAGACGGCGGTCTTCAGCATCACGCCGCTCATGAGGGCGCTCACGTGGCTTGGCGCGGCGGGGTGCGCGCGGGGGAGCCACCCGTGCAGGGGGACGAGGCCGGCTTTCGTGCCGAAACCGACGAGGGCGCCAACGAACGCGATGCTGCGGAGGTACTCGGGCGCGTCGCGCGCGTGCGCTCGCATCGCGTCGAAGCTGTACGTTCCGCCGCTTGCGGCAGCCAACGCGGCGAAACTCACGAAGAGGAACGCCGTGCCGATGTGCATCATGAGGAGGTACATGTTGGCGGCGTCGCGCGTGTCGTCGTCCTGCTCGTGGGTGAGGATGAGGAGGTAACTGAGGATGCTCATGCTTTCCCACGCGATGAGGAATACGACCGCGTCGTTGGCGAGGAACACGAGCAGGATCGCGGCGAGGAAGAGCGTGTAGAACGTCGTTTGGGCGGGGAGGCTCATGTGGTCCGCGTGCGCTCGCTGGACGTAGCTCGTCGCATACAAGCTGACAGCGCAGCCACCCACGCCCAGTATGATGAGGAAGATACCGGTGAGGGGGTCAGCGTGGAGTGATAGCGTGACGTTTGGCAGGCTCGTGGGAAGCGGGATGGTGAGCGCGTCGCCAGTGAGGACCAGGGCGGCGCCAAGCGCGGCGATGGCGAGGCTCGCGATGGCGGCGAGGCCGTAGCCGAGGGTGGCCGCGTGGCGCTTGATGAGCCAGGGGAGCGTGAGGCTCGCGGCGGCCAGCGTGGCCGCAGCGAGGAGGAGCGGGCGCATCATGCTCAAGGCTCGGTGCGGCTGAGGACGTGCTGGAGGACCTTGTGGCTCGCGAGTCGAAGGTGGCTGTAGTACGTGCTGATGCTCATGCCAAGATCTTTGGCTTGCTTCTCGACGTCGAGGTTCTTGCCGTGAAAGTAGCCAGCGTGGTACGCGTTCTCGAGGACCTCACGTTGGCGGGGCGTCAGTTCGTCCAGGGATGGGTGCCCGCGGTGCGTCTCGGTGTGCGCGTTCATCTCGTGCGTGAGGAGGTTCACTTTGGGGTGCGTGTCGCGGGAGCGGAAGTCCGCGATCAGCTCCTTGAAGGCGAAGAGGTCCTCGACGAGCGTGGCGAGGTGGAGTTCCCCCTTCGTCGCGACCGACTTGAGTGGGACGAGGCCGTGGTTCGCTAGCAGGGGGAAGAAGCAATTGGGGCAGGGAGGCGTGTAGAGGCGGTAGGCGTAGAAGCCGTCGCCCTCGTACCGCTGCTGGATGCCTGGGAACTTGAGGACCGCCTCTGGGCCAGCGGGGTGGCCTTCCTTGCGGATGATGAACTTGACATATTGCTGACTGCTGCTGCTCGTGCCGGTGCCGACGCACTCTATCTTCGAGTCCCCAAGCTCGCGGCTCATGCGGACGAGTGGGCAGGGCAAGTAGTCGATGGTCAAGTCGGCATACGCGGTGTTGGCCGTGGGCGATGGTGCGCTCGTGGCCTGAGTACTGGTGGGTTGCGCGGTGGCGGGAATGTTCACTGGACCATTCCGCGGTTCATAAGCCCGCTTGACGCGTTAAACCCTCCGTAAGTGCTATCCTGAAAACCCTGCGTATAGAAGCTGAATAGTGGGGGCTCAGCAGCATGGCGCACGCCGTGCGTCGCTTGGCTCACACGAGCATTTCCCTCGTGGAGGTTGTCATCATGACCGAACCGAACCTGCCCAAGAAGCCAGTCGCGCCCAACACGCAAGCGA
>JBAZZN010000051.1:0-12654 GCA_041658815.1 Thermoplasmatota archaeon | reverse complement strand
GATGAAGCGCGTGCCGGGAACGTAGTAGAGCGTGTTCGCCTTGGCGTTGGCCCAGACGGCTTGGTCTGTGTTCACCGCTTCAGCGTAGGTGGGCGCGTCGAGCGTGAGCGGGAGCGATCGCGCGTCCGCGGGGTAGTTGGCCATCACGAACTCGGGGTGATCGTGAAGAGACGATGGCCCTCGGAAGTCGATGTGGTAAGGGTTGGCGTTCGCGAACTCCACGATCGCGATGACGGCGTGACCGTGCGCGCGCGCCTCGGCGAGTGCGGGCGAGTACGCGGCGGTCAAGGTCACGCGATCGAGGACGCGCCCGGCTTGGTCCTTCACGAGGACGCCGAAGGTGGCGTTCGCGCCGGGCTGCGCGCTCGCGGGGGGCGTCACGCCAAGCGACGCATAGGCATGTGCGCCGCTTGCCACCCCGATGGGCGCGGGCAAGGAAACGGCCCAGCTTGGGGGAGCGTCAGGTGCGCTCAGATGCAGGATCGCCGCTGATGCGCCCGTGTTGAGCAGGTCGATGCCCGTCGTCGTCGCCTTGCCAGGAACCACGACGAGGTGCTGCTCATCCAACGTGAGGTTCGCGCCGACGTCCACGAAATCCACTTGGGTGGACAACGTGAACGCGGTCGCCACGCAAAACGAGCAGTCAACGATTGCTTGCCACGTGCCGAATCCCTCGTGACGGATCGTCGCCGTCCCGACGGCCACGCTGGTCGTTGAGATGGTAACGGGGGACGAAGCGACGATCTCGCCGGTGGGCGCGGCGATGCTCGCGAACCAACCGACCCCCAATCCGAGGTCGTCCGTGGGATCCGCTGCGACGTAGGGGTCGGTCCCAGAGAGCCGCACCGTCAAGCGCGCGGCGCCAGGCGGCACGTTGACCGGAAAGGCGGCGCGCCAGGGCACGACCTTTGCCACGTGCAATCCGAGTCCCGAGCCTGAGAGCACGCCCACATGCTCCTCTGTGGCGGTCTCCCGCGGCAGGGCCCTCGGGGCTCCAAAGGCCACGATGGTGGGAACGAGCAGGACGAGCGCGAGGAAGAAAGCCAGGGAGCGCACGGGATGGAACACACGAGGGCCCGTCTTAATGATTCTCGGGAGACGGGCTCTGAGAAACGTGGTCGCGGGGCTCGAGCATGGCCAAACGCCCCATGAGCACGACCCACACGAAGACAGTGAGCAAGTACGCGCGCTGGAGGAGGCCGGGCCACGCGACGTACTGCTCGACGCGGAAGACACCCATCGCCGTGAGCAGGACAACGAGCCACGAGAACCGCGAGAAGAACAGCGAGCGTGGCGGGCGATCCTGAAGACCATAGGACATCAGGCCGATGCTGAGGAGCAGCATGCCTTCCTCCACGCGCACTATGCCCACATGCACGCGGCCCACTGGCCAAACGACCATGCCTACGACCGCGGCGCCAGCGAGCGCGAGGAGCGCTCCACCCGCGCCGGCTGCGAGGCTTCCCTCCAGGTGGTCGCGTAACGCAAGTCCAAGGAGGACGCCGCCGACGCCCAACAGCACGTACGTGGCTATGAGGAGCCCGCGATGCGGCGTCTCGCCATAGTCGCTGAGGTACGTCGTGCGCGCGTCGAGCTGGGGCTCAAGGAAGTGGAGCGCGATGATAAGGCTCATGGCGAGCGCGACCAAGGCAAGCGCGGCTGCGGCGAGGGTCGAGGGAGCAGGGCGCGTCACGGGGCCTCGGAACGCCATGAAGCGGGCGAATGCAGAAAGCCATCGACTTGGACGAGTGATGGGTTTTTTCGTGAGTTCGCTTGTTCCCGAACCCAATGGCAGCGTCGTTGTTCTGCGAGCACAAGCGCCTCAAGAGCGTCTGCCCCCTGTGCGGGAGCGCTCGCGCCGGCGCGGCGACGCCCATGCGCGGCCCCATCGCGCACGACGTGGACGACACGATCCACGCCTTCCGCCACACATGCCACGGGAGGTTGCGCGACTACCTCACGCGCGTGCACGAGGGCGAAGCGCCGCCCAAAGCGTTCGCGGCCTCGTACGACCCGCTCACTGGACGCGGCCGCGTGGCCAGCGAGGAGGAGGACCCGGCCACGTTCCGAGGCGGGCTCTACGCTGGCCTCGTCAAGATGTTCGACATCAGCATCGACGACCGACGCATCCAAGGCTACAACGGCCTCGCGGATTGGGAGGAGATGCGTGACTACGTCTTCCGCAAGTTCTCTCCCGTGGAGCTTAGCGCGGCCGTCGCGAACGGGCGCCTCAAGATCCACGGCGGGAACGGCGCGTGGCCACGCCAACAGATAGCGACGGAGCTAGTGCGCAGCGACAAGGTGCGAGAAGCCGCGATGCTCCTCGTGTGGGGAGCAAACGACGTGATGCCAGCAGACGCAAGCGATGACGATATCGTCGATCGTTTGGCAAAAGTGGACGCGCTGTCCGTGGCACTCCGCGGCAAGACGGGCACCGTGCCGTTCTCGTCCAAACTCCTCCACGTCTTCGCGCCCGCCCGATGGCCAGCGCTCACGCCGCGCGCGACGCCGGACGTGGGCGAGGAGTTGGGCGTGCCGATCCCTGATGTGGGGTCGCCCAAGGACTACCTCCGCTTCGCCGAGGCCATGCGCGAGCTCGCCCGCGCCAAGAAGCACGCGGACCTTGGCCGGACGGACATGCTCGTCGCTGACACGTGGGACATGCTGCACGGCGAGTGAGGCACTTCACTCCAGTGCTTGCTTCGATGCGGCGTCTCGCGTGTACAGCGTTCGGGCGGTCGGCTCGCCGGAACGATGCCGAGAAGCTCAGCGTCATGGGGCCATCGTGGAAAGGCGCGAGAGCGGAGGGTGGACAGAAACCTACTTATGCGCGGTATGCACACGTATGCACGTCATGCCTGAGACGACGATCCGTGTTCCAACGGAGGTCCGCGAGAGACTTCGCAAGTATGGCGTGAAGGGCCAATCCTACGCGAACATCTTGGCGAGCCTGATGGACGAAGTTGACTACAAGCGTTTCCTCCGCGAACAACTCGACTTGCTGGGCGAAGCTGTCTCGACCAAAGAAAAGCTCGCCTCTCTTCGTGACCTCTGATGGCGCACCGCGTCGTCCTTGGAGCCAAGGCCGAACGGGCCTTTCGCAAGTTGAGCACTCGCGACCGTGAGCGCATCAAAGCAGCCCTCCTCCAACTGGAAGATGATCCGGCGAGGGCCAGACCAGGCGCCGACATCAAGCAGCTTCGCGGAACGAAGCTGCTCTACCGGATCCGCATCGGCACTTGGCGCGCCGTGTACGGCGTCCACGGGAACGACGTGATCATCACGGACATTTTCCCCCGCGCCCGCGGCTATGATGTGTGACCAAAGGACCACATGGTCTCATAGAGACAACGAGCAAAACGTCTGCCGGGCCGTTCATTCCGTGGCCCTGCTCGACGCGGCGTTCCGGGCATACACCGCGCTGAGGAACGCCTCGTCCAGGCGATACTTCGCGGCGCGCCGCTCTCCGCGTCGCTCCAAGAGCTTCCGACCGTGAAGAGACGCGAGCGCTTCGCTGATCGTGACGGGCGCGTAGCCTTTCGCGTTGGGGTAGTTTGCTCGTCGGAACCACTCAAGGCCCGACGTCAGGACCCATCCGAGCAAGTCACGTTCGCACCCGCCTGCCACGCTCGTGAGGATGGGCGCGAGGTCCCCTCGCGTGACCGCTTCCTTGTACGCCATCCGGAGGCAATCAGCGTAGAAGCGAAGCCACACGTGGTAGTTGCTGCCCTTGTTCGTCGCGCGGAGGCTCTCGTAGTACTTGCGCCCCCTCCTGAAGAGGATCCCGTCGAAAGCGGTGAGCGTGACGTTCTCGAAGCCGCGCGCGCGAAGCAGCCGCTGATTCAGGAGGCGGCCAAGCCGACCGTTCCCCTCCAAGAACGGATGGATCGCCTGGAACTCGGCGAAGAAGAGCCCGGCGGAGACCGCGGGGTCAAGCAACTGGCCCTCTGCGTAGTACCACGATAGCAGGGCCCTCAGTTCCGCGCGGGTGCGCTTGGGCGGAGTCGCCTCGAACACGTACCCTGCGATGGCATCGTCCCAAACGCCGTTCCTCGCGGTCTTCAATCGCCCCGGCGCATCCTCCTCTTCGAGGAGCCCAGTGAAGAGCTGGCCGTGAAGGCTGACGATCGCATCGACCGTGAGCGGGTCGAAGCGGCGGCTCGCGTGGATGGCAGAGTATGCGCGACTGAGACGCAGCACCTCCTCTTCCTGAGGCTTCTCGGCCTTGCCCGCTTGGAGCACGCGGTGAGCGTCATCGAGCCGGATCGGGCTCCCTTCCATCTTCGAGCTGCTGTACACGTTCCGGAGGCGGGCCCAGTCAAGGAGGAAGCGGTGGATCTGAGGGCCTAGAACGCTGCCCTCCAGCACGCCGTCGAACCGAAGCGCCTCGCGGGCGGGACGCAGGATCTCGACCGTGAGCGCGAGCTGGGGGTGGAAACCCTTCGACGTATCGGGCTTCTTGGGAGCGAGGTCCAGGCTCGTCAACGAACCGTTGGACATACTAAAAACCTAATAAGGGTGTCGTTAGGAGGTCCTGCGAGTTTATTCGGTAGGATGCATACTATAGGTCCACTAACAGGTCACGATTCTGGCACCAGGCCTGGATGATTGCGAACTTGAGCCAGGAACGCGATCACGTCCGGGATGACTTCGTATCTTCGCCACTTCGTGTTTCTCTCGGCGTTGTAGAGCAGCAAACACGAAGGAACGAAGAGACGAAGTGAGAACAACGCTGCCAGAACCTTGACCCGTACTACTTCGCTCGGCAAGGTGTTTCGTCCCTTCCCCGACGGATCAGTACGCGAAGCCGCGAAGCGACGCGAAGATGAAGCCGAATCGCTTCGCGGTCATCGCGACTTCGCGTACAGATATCTGTGCCCTGTTCCTGGCCTTGGTTGCAGATTCTCGGCCGAACCATGGAGGGAATCGCGTCCCCGGCGACCACTGCGGGTGAGAGGGACTCGAGCTATGCCCATTGGACTTTTGACTGGATAATCGCCATGGTGTCGCCATCGAGGTCTGACTTGGCTGGTTTCCCGCGTAGCGGCTTGACCTGGAGACTGGCTCCCGCCGCGTCCGTCCCTGGCGGTGCGAAGGCCATGCCAATGAAGGTCCTCCGCCCATTCTGGCCCACAGTAAGATCAGCAACTCCGACGGGGTGTGTCCCGAAGGGCGCCACATGCTGGACCGCTATCATCTCCCCATGAGCGAGTTTGATCGTGACGTCCCCAAGAGCGGAAGCAGCCCCTGCGTTCTTCACCTCAAAGACGATCGTGGCGTTGGACCCACCCAGGAATTGCCCGAGAACTCCGGATCTCACCTGAAACGCCGCACCTCCGCTTTCCAGCGCCGCCACAAGCGTTGCGATTCCGAGAACCGTTACTGCGAGGGAGCCGAAAGCTGAAACGATGCCATCGTAAGAATCGAAGCCGTGGACAAACAGCCCGCGGATTCCGATGACCAAACCCGTTGTCGTGACCGCTGCGCTTCCGACAAGAAGCCACCGGGCCGCCGACCATGAACCGGGACTCTTCAAGCTGGTCCCTCAACGGAGCGCTGCCACATCAGATACTACGAACTTGTACCCATACTGCACGACGCCGGCCTCGCCTTCCTCGTTGATCTTTCGGAAGACGGCGCGCACCCTAGCGCCGACCTTGACGTCGCCTGGCTTCACGTCGGTGACTTGCGCCGTGACGCGCGGGCCCTCGGCGAGCCTGACGAGCGCGAGCGTGTAAGGTGCTTGCAGTTCGAAGCCGCTGGGTGGCGCGTGAACGACCGTGACGGCCTCCACGACGCCATCGCCTTGCAAGCGGAAGGGAGATAGCTTCCCGACGCTGGCGTGCCGGCAGTCGGGGCACAGCGTGCGGCTGGGGAAGAGGACGTGGCCGCAGTTGCCGCACTTCACGCCCTTGAGCGCGTAGCGTTCGTCGATCTCGCGCCAGAAGCGGGGAGTCTGCATTACCATCCCCTCCCGAACAAGTGCACCACGGCAGTCGATCCGCTTCCGCCAACGTTGTGCGTGAGGCCCACGCGCGCGTCGCGCACTTGGCGATCGCCGGCTTCTGCGCGGAGTTGGCGCACGATCTCGTGCACTTGCGCAAGGCCAGTGGCGCCGGGGGGGTGGCCGCGTGCTTTGAGGCCCCCGCTCGTGTTCACGGGGCGCTCGCCCGAGCGCGCCGTCAGGCCGTTGAGCGCGGCCTTGCCGCCCGAGCCTTTCTCGAAGAAGCCCAAGTCCTCGATGGCCATGACCTCGCCGATGGTGAACGCGTCGTGCACCTCGGCGACTTGGACGTCCTTGGGTGATAGCTTCGCCTTCCGATAGGCGGCCGCTGCGGCGGCCTTTGTGGATTCGAATGTGGCCAGCTCCGCGCGGTCAGCGAGCACGAAGCGGTCGCTTGCCTGCGCGCTGGCGAGGATCTTCACGGGCTTGTCGTGGTAGCGCGCGGCCTTGTCCTCCGCGCAGAGCACGACCGCGGATGCGCCGTCCACGTTCGCCGCACAGTCGAGCATGCGGAGCGGGTCCGCGACGAGGGGCGACTTGAGGACTTGGTCCTTGGTGATCGTGAAGGGGTAGGCGGCCTTCTTGTTGTGCGCGCCGTTCTCGTGGTTCTTGACCGAGACCGCGGCCAGCATCTCGCGCGTGGTGCCGTACTTCGCCATGTGCGCGTTCGCCATGAGCGCGTGCACGGCGGGGTACGTCGCGCCGTAGAACGATTCCCACTCGGCGTCCAGCGCCGTGGCGAGAGTGTTCGTCTGTTCCTGGTCCGTCGCGTCGGTCATCTTCTCGACGCCGCCCACGACCACGACGTCGTGCTCGCCGCTCATGATGGCGAGGTAGCCTTCGCGCAGCGCCGCAGCTCCGGAGGCGTCGGCGGCTTCCACGCGCGTGGCCGGGATGTGCCGGTGCGCGAGGCCGGCCTCGTCCACGACGAGCGCGCCGATGTGCTCTTGCCCGATGAAGCGCCCGGCGGACATGCTGCCAACGTAGAGCGCGTCGATGTCATCGCCCGTGATGCGAGCGTCCTTCACGGCCGCGAGGCCCGCCTCGCCGATCAGCGAGCGGAAGGACTGCTCCCACAGCTCGCCGAACTTGGTGACTCCGGCACCGATGACGCAGACTCCGCGGGGCATGATCTCATTCCTCCAGGTCGTGCCTCATCGGCGCCTTCTTGTCGAGGCGCTTGGGCGCGTATTCAGTCGATAGCGTTTCTGGTTCGCTCGTCACGTCAGCAGTGACTGGCGTCATCGCCGGTTGGCCCATCATGGGGAGCGGCTGCTCGTGGCGCTCGGGCATGCGGAGCGCGTTCACGTGGCGCTCGTCCATGCCGAGGCGCTGGAGGTGCACGCGGCGCTCGTCAACCAGGGCCTTGTGCTCGGCGAAGAAGCCGCCGGGTGCGAGGCGCTCGTGCTCGCGCGCGGCCATGGGCTCGCGGGCGAGGTCCTCCGTCTCGCGGGTGCGGAGGGGTGCTCCTTCGAGCCGGTCGGCTTTTTTCTGTTTGGTGGGCAGTGGGAGCTCGGTCATGGTGATGCCTCGTGTGGAACGCCAAGACGCCAAGACGCGAAGACGCCAATGCCTTCGATCTTGGATTCTTGGTTTCTTGGCTTCTTGGCGTGGGGGACCGGCGACATCAAGCAGAGGCCCCCTTCTGGATCTTGCCGCGGAACTTCGCGTAAGTGGAGTAGTCGAGGTATTCCTTGCGCGCGATGAGGTCCTGCACGCTTGGCGTGCCGGAGCGGTCGAGCCGCGATATCTCGCTGGTCGCTGTGATGTCGAAGGCGTCCGCGCCGGCACCGCTGCCGTACGCGCACATGAAGATGCGATCGCCTGGCGCGGCCTCGTCGAGGATGGCCGCGAGGCCGATGGGCGAGGAGCCGCTGTAGGTGTTCCCGATGATGGGTGTGAGGAGGCCCGTCTTGTACTGCTCGGAGTTGAACCCCATCTTCTCGCAGATGCGGACTGGGAACTTGCCGTTGGGCTGGTGCACGACGGCGTAGCGGTAGTCCTTGGGCGAGCTGCCCGCGTTCTGCATGAGGCGCTCGCTGGCCTCGCGCACGTGGCGGAAGTAGGCTGGCTCGCCCGTGAACCGGCCCCCGTGCGTTGGGTACTTCTGTCCCTCGCGGCGCCAGAAATCTGGGGTGTCCGTCGTGTAGCTGCTCCAGTGGTTGAGCGTGGCGATGACGCGCTCCGTGCCGATGACAAAAGCGGCCGCGCCAGCGCTGGCGGAGTACTCGAGCGCGTCGCCTGGAGCGCCTTGACTCGTGTCCGCGCCGATGGCGAGGGCGTTCCTGACTTTGCCTGACGCGACGAGCCCGGCGCCAGCCTGTATCGCGGCCGTGCCGGCCTTGCACGCGAACTCAAAGTCCGCGGCCGTCATGTGGGGGTCGCAGTCGATCGCCTCGCTCACCATCGTCGCCGTTGGCTTCACGGCATAGACGTGGCTCTCGGAGCCCACGTAGATCGCGCCGATGGTGGCCGCGTCGATGCGGCCCCGCACGAGCGCTTGCCGGGCAGCGTCCACGCTCAGCGTGGTCGTGTCTTGGTCGGGCGCAGGCACGCTCTTCTCGAAGACGCCCAGCCCCTTCTTGATGGACTCGGGGTCCTCGCCCCACACGCGGGCGATGTCCTCCGTCTTGATGCGGTAACGGGGGATCGAAACGCCATACGACGTTATCCCGACCGTGGCGGCCATGCGGCGAGCTAGACCCGAACGCGATTTATAGGTGCCGGGCAGCACGTTGGTGAATACGGCGAATGCCGAACAGTGAGGTGTCGAGCATCGCGAGGTCGCGCCTTCACGGCAGCAAGTGCCCCCAGCCCGGATTGGGTGGGGGAACAACACAAGGTTGCTGTACGCCTTTTCCGGCCCAGAAGTACATGTAGCACTGGTAGCCACCTTGGCCACCACTTTCCGACCACGTCATGGTGAACGCGGGGCCGTAGACGGTAATCCCTGAGTACGAGTAACTGCCACTCGGATACGTGTTGCAGCCTCGCTCTCCTCTCGTGTAGAGGAACGACCCAAGAATGAACACCTCCGTGACATGTCGGTCGGGGGTTTCGCATTCTTCGCCACCGGCGTTATGCTCACAAATGACGCCAAGTTCTCCGATGGAGGTGCATGGGCCTGGGTCAGTCGAAACCGCAGGCACGGCGACCGCCGAGAGCGCTGCAAGGAGCATCAGCCCTGTTCGCCAAGTCATCATGAAAAGGTCACTCCAACATTGCGTTCGGGAGTTGTCAACCTGACCGCGACCAGGATGATCTCCTGCCAGTTAGCTTCACTTACGTCCGCTCCCTGGCTACAGAGCAGTGTGGTCGTGGGTTCCCAGCCGTTCGAGGAACGGTTCAAGAGACGGTAGGCCCAACCTTCATCTTCTGCGCAGCCGAGCGTATAGCTGGCGTCGATTGGAAGAGAGAAGTACTGGAAACCGTAGGCGGGGACGCGCAGCGAAGTGTTGGTCGTGGTAATGCTCGCCGGCACGTCGGCCTGGTAAGTGGACCAGTTCTGCGTCGCGTTCCCGTTGTACGGGTCGCCCCACGAGAAGTTCTTCTCGTAAAGCCGGATCGCGTACTCGACGAGGGAGGCGTTGAACGTCGTCTCGTTCTCGTTGGCGAGGGCGAGCGCGTTGTCCATGATGCCGGGGAAAGTGTTGAGGCACGTTGCCGTCTTGTTGTCGCTCGCCCGACGCATGATGTCGTTGATCGTGTCGAGACCACCGTTCCGCTGGTACACGGAGCCGAGATCGGACACGTCGGGTGATTCACGCGAATCGAGCATGCGAACTCCTCATGGCAGCAGGTGCCCCCAGCCTGGATTGGGTGGGCCGATGCCGAGTGGGCAGGGCTGATAGACCATCTGCAGGCCGTAGTACGCGATGCTACACCTTGTGCCTGACGGGGTTGTGGTCTCGTGCCACACGACATCGCCAAACACCCCATCCGCTTCGAAGGCGGTGGTGGAGTAGGTGCCGGGTTCCCACCCTTGAGGTCCGCAGTCCTGCCAACCATGGCCCCGCAGCCAGACGCCGTCGGAACTCCTCAACGTGATTTCAGTGGAGTGGTAATCACGGGTTTCGCAGGTGCCGTTCTGCGTGTCCTCCTCCACTATGCAGCCTTGGAAGTCGTCAACGCTACGACACCACGAGTCGGACGCGGTCGCTGCCGGCAGCGCGGAAATGACGAGCGCGACTGCGAAGAATCCCGCCTTGCGCATGTTAGACCTCCGTGATGGTGACGCGGGCCTTGTCCTTCACCTTGTCAAGCCGGACAGCGATGAGGATGACTTCGCTCCAGTCCGTGCCCGTAATCAAGACGTTCGTTCCGCACGTCAGGCTCGAGGGCGACTGCCAGCCCATCGAGGCCGACCTCTTTATCAGGTGGTGATCCCACACAGCACCTGGGGATTCGCACTTGACGTTGTAAGTGCGATTCGTGGGAAGCGTGAAGTATTGGAATCCGTAGCCGGGGACATCCACTTCGGGCGTTTGGGAGGCGTTGTGTGCCGGAACGTCGGCCTGGTAGACGGACCAGTTCTGCGTCGCGTTCCCGTTGTACGGGTCGCCCCACGAGAAGTTCTTCTCGTAGAGCCGGATCGCGTACTCGACGAGGGAGGCGTTGAACGTCGTCTCGTTCTCGTTGGCGAGGGCGAGCGCGTTGTCTATGATGCCGGGGAAAGTGTTGAGGCACGTCGCCGTCTTGTTGTCGCTCGCCCGACGCATGATGTCGTTGAGTGTGTCCATGCCGCCATTCCGCTGGTACACACTACCCCAGTACCCCGCCGTGTAGTAGCTTAGGGCGCAGAAATCCCTCTGCGAATAGTCCACCACGTATTGGGAGTCGGGGTCAGGCGGAGAAGTCGGATTTGGCGTTTTGGTCCGGGTCGAACGGGCGTACTCCACGTCTTTGTACCACGGGCTACCGTTCACTTGCGCATACTGTGCCACGGCGAGGGTTTCTCGCATCCGGTTCATTCCTTCCTCGACGATGTCCCAGTCTTCGTTGTACACGCCCAGCGCGTAGATCCTCTGGATCCCGTGGAAGAGTTCGTGCGTCAGGATGAGGCGCGTGAGGCAGTCGTCATTGCAGGCGTCTTCGTGCGGGGTGTAGCCCGCTTTCGTGAGGGCCACTCGGTATCCCCCAGTTGCGGTGATCTTGACACTGGTCGGGCTGCCGGCGAAGTTCATCGGAGAGCCAACGATCAAGTCATCACGGAGGACGATTTCGAGGACGCAATCCGAGTCCTTGATGAAGTACTTGTAAGCGAGACTTGTCTGGTTGCCGGAGACATCAGAGCACGAGCCGACCTTCGGCGCGATGCTTGCCTGGATCGTCCGATCGTAGGCCCATGCCAGTGAGTCAGCGAGGAGTTGGGCTTTGAGGTAGGCTCCTGTCGGAACTGTCTCACCCACGAGGAGGTACGTCACCCTGACGATTGACCCGTCGAACGTCGTGGCGTTCGCGATGAGGCTCCGTTCCAATCCGGCGGTGTCCCATGGCGCAACGAGCTTCGTGCCGTTCTCGTAGAGCGCGACGCCGTAGTTCGGGACGTAGTCATTCTTCATGCTCATGTTCTCGCGAACAAAGATCGCTCCCAGATCAGCGTCGTACCCGCCACGCGCGGTCGCCAGAACGTTTCCATCGCTCGACGCGATGCTGGCTGTCCCGAAATCGATCGTCCAGTTGATGAGCGCCCCCCACATGGGGCCCCAGGTCGTGAGCGTTACGCGCCACCCGCCGAGGACCGCCGTGGCGGCTGGATCTGAGATCGTGTGGTTGAGTTCGGTCGAATTGCCCGCGAACGCGATCTTCCTTTCGAGTTGGATCTCTGCGTTCGCCATGGTCGCGTATAGCTTGCCGACCTTGAGCGCCTGAACGGAGGTCGTGAGGGTGACTCCGCCATTGACCATGAGTGCCGTGAAATTTCGCGTCAAGTCATAACCTGTCTGCGTGACGGCGCGGTAGGCCATCGCGTGGTTTAGGTGGACTCCCTCACCATCGATTGACTCCACGATCTTGAGCTGGTGATTTGGAAAGACGTCTGAGAAGAGCGGGTCGGTCGCGTTGTAGACGGTGACGTTTGCGCCGTAGAGCTCCTGCGCCTCTTGCACGACGGCCGCCGTCTGATCGGGGACGTACTCGCGATCGAGCGCCATCGCGGGCTCGGCCCACGGGGTAGTCAACAGCAGTAGGCAAACGCTCAAATTGGCCCCAGCCGCCCTCATGCCCTCGGAGAGCGACTGCCCACGCTTGAGGTTTTTCGAGACCTTGCACGTCTATCCATCCCGCGGGGATTAGTGGGGCGGCCCATGCGCACGCAATGCGCCCCGCCGCGGACGTAGTGGCGCTCCGGCGTGCGCAGAGCCGCGCCAGCGTTCAGCCGCTATTGAGGTGACGGACGACGGTGTCCGCGATGTTCTGGGGAAGGTCGAGGACGACGTACCTCATGACAGCACTTAGGCCTGGCGCTACGGCCAATGAGCGGGCGGCCCCTTGGCACTTCAGGCTGATGATATCGAGTGTATGGGTCGTGTTCGTCAAGTTGGCTACGGCTTGGGGTGTGCCCCTTTCGCCTGGGGCGCCGGTGCTCGACCACTCTTCGCGTTGACCCGAGCGCAGCCGCACCTCGTAGCCGGCATCCGCATCCGGCCAGA
>JBAZZN010000050.1:0-12724 GCA_041658815.1 Thermoplasmatota archaeon | reverse complement strand
ACAGGCCAGCCCGCATCACGGCGGGAAATTCTTCTGGCATCGTGGACGGCGCCAGCGCCTTGGTCGTGACGAGCCCGGAGACCGCGCGCGCTCACGGTTGGACCCCACGCGCCCGCATCGTCGCGCAAGCCAGCGTCGGCAGCGACCCCGTCCTCATGCTCACTGGCCCCATCCCAGCCACGAAGAAGGCCCTATCGAAGGCCAAGCTCACGGTGGATGATATCGACCTCTTCGAGTGCAACGAGGCCTTCGCGTCGGTCCCGCTCGCGTGGGCGAGGGACTGCGGCGTTCCGCTCTCGAAGGTCAACGTGAACGGCGGCGCGATCGCGCATGGTCACCCTCTGGGCGCCAGCGGTGCGGCGCTCGTGACGAAGCTCGTGCACGAATTGGAGAGGAGCGGCAAGCGCTACGGCTTGAGCACGATGTGCATCGGTTTCGGGCAAGGCATCGCGACCATCGTCGAGCGGCTCTGAACGAGCCTCCGTGTTCCTCCGACGAGCACCACGGAGACACGGAGAACGGAGGACGACGGACGACCGAGGAAGCAGGAGAGACGGAGAGGGAACTCCGTCTCTCTCCGGACCGTGGATGCCGCAGGGTCCGCCTCCGGTCTCCGCGTCTCCGTGGTGAAAAAGAAGGCCGCGGATGTGCCTCACGCGGCGGTTGGCAGCACTACTGTGAACCGCGTGCCTTTGCCGGGGAGAGACTCGCACTCGATGCTTCCCTTGTGGCTCTCGACTATGCGGCGCACGATGGAGAGGCCCAGGCCAGTCCCTTCGGGCTTGGTCGTGAAGAACTCTTCGAACATGCGCGCATAGACCTCAGGGGGCATGCCGATGCCCTGGTCCTCGATGATGATGCACGCTCCGCGCTCGTGCTCATTGGTCTCCACGCGGACTCGCCCGCCGTGGGGCATCGCGTCGGCCGCGTTCTGCAGCAGGTTCAGCACGACCTGCTGCACCTGGGTGACGTCCACCTCCGCGCTCGGCGTGGGTTCGAGCGATGACTCGACTTGGATGGAGCCGCGGTGCGCCGCTCGGAAGAGGTCAACGGCGGTGAGGACGATGGATTCGAGCGGCATGCGCTTGCGCGTGCCGGGCTTCACACGCGTGAAGCGACGCAGGTCCTCGACGAGGCGGTTGAGGCGGTCAACCCCCGCGATGGCGTCTTCCACGCGCGTGAGGAGGTTCCCGAGGAGATCGTCCTCGGGGTGCTTGACCGTGGCGGGCCGGAGGCTCATCTCCATTATGTGGAGGTTGTTGCTCATCGCCGTGAGTGGCGTGCGGATCTCGTGCGCGACGCCCGAGACGAGCGAACCGAGCGCAGATAGCTTCTCCGTGGCCGCCAGCTGGGATCGGGCCTGCTCCAGCGCTTCGCGTGCCTTCGCTCGCTCGCTGAGGTCGCGCACGATGACGGCGAAGCCGCGCTCTGTGCCGTCGCTTGCGGTGAGCCGCGTGACGAGGCGGTTGCCCCAGAAGCGGTCGCCGTTGCGCAAGCACCAACCGTCGTCCTCGTGGCGGCCATCGCGGCGGGCAGCCTCAAGCACGCTGCTCCCAGGGGGGCCGTCATCCAAGCTGAACGCAGCGTAGGGCGCACCCACCACCTCGCTTGGAGCATAGCCGAAGAGGCGCTCCGCACCGGAGTTCCAAGTGGCGATGCGGCCCTGTGGGTCGAGCATGAAGATGGCGTGGTCCTGCACACCCTCGACGAGAAGACGATACCGTTCTTCGCTCTCGTGCACATCGCGGTACAACTTCGCGTTGTCCAACGCGATCGCCATGCGGCGCGCCAGCTCCTCGACGAACACGACATCTGAGGATGAGTAGCGCCGGAAGCCCGCGTACGTGATGACGAGGACGCCCAGCGTGCGATCGCGCACCTCGAGAGGAAAGGTCATCTGAGACGTGATGCCGACCGCGCGCAGGAGCCGTTGGCGCGTGTCGTCTGGCGCGAGGCCCGAGAGAATGCGGTCTGGCACCTTGAGAAGGATCTGTGGGCGCCCCGAATTGCGGACCCCTATGGGGCCAAGCGGAGCGGTGGCCCTTGCATCGAGGAGCGCGAGCTCAGCGAGTTCGGGCGCGCGGGATGGCTCGCGATGGCACATCGCTATGGGTGCGAGCCGGTCATCAGTGATGGTGTAGATGATGCACCAGTCTGCAAGACCCGGCACGAGCGACCGGGCGAACGTCTGCATCATGTTCGGGTGATCGAGCGGGCTGGCGAGGATGCGGCCCGCGTCAGCGAGGACTTCGAGCCGTCGGCCTTCTTCGCCTGATTCGGCGCGGGCGCGGCGCTCCGAGTCGTACAGGCGCACGCGGTCCATGGCGTCAGCGCAAGACCTTGCGAGCGCGAGCATGTCGGCGCGGTCCTCCTCGCTGAAGTCGCGCCGGTTGGGGAAGTGCAGCCCCAGCGCGCCAACGATGTCGTCGTCCACGCTGAGTGGTAGGGCAGCCAGCGCGCCATCCTCCGGCGCGTTCGCGATGAACTTGGGGCCTGCGGCCCCAGTGTTGAGCGACTCGATGTACACTGGTCGGCCCGAGCGAGCAGCGTCAGCGAAGGGCTCATACGCGCTCGCGGGGGCGCTGTGTTTCTCGTTGGACAACGTCGCCACTTGGCCTGACGTGCCGACGATGTCCACACTCATGCGGTCCTGGGTGAGGAGCCCGATGCTCGCTCCGTCCGCCCCAAGGAAGCGCTTGGCTTGGTCGAGCACTAGGTCCGTGACATGTGTCGCCGTAAGCGCCCCCGAGAGTGCCCCCGAAAGGTGGATCAATCGGTCCGCGCGGTCGAGTGCGCGACCCGCGTCGGCACGAGCGCGCGCATTCGCGTCGATGAGCAGACTGTTCTCGATCTCAAGAGAGACGAGATGGCCGATGCTCCTCGCACGGCGCTCGTCGTGCTCGTCGAATGGTCGGTCACCGTCGCGGCGCAGCACGAGCGCGCCGAGGGGATGTGAACGGCCCGCAAGCCGCACGACGAGGACGGACCTGTCCGTGATCGGTCCGCCACTCAGGAGCAACGCGTCGTCAGCGGTCTGGGCGCCAGATCCTGCGGCTCGCTCAAGCTGGCCCGCCGCGTCCTGGAGGTACGCTTGGCACGAGTGCACGAAGCTCGGCACGAGCACGCGGCAGAGGCGCAGCAGCATGACGGCGGGTTCGTGCGACGTGGCGAGCGCTTCGTGCACCCTCGTTTCAAGGGGGGGCTCAGCCCCCGTCGTGAAGGGGATCTCCTCGGATCCCTTTGAGCGTGCCTGCGCGAACGAATCCCCGACGTGCACGGCCCAAGCTTCCTCGTGCAACGACCACTCACACAGGTATTATGGCTTGGCCTACTGGCCCCCCTGCCCTCGGTCGCGCGGCCCGGAAAACCCTAAGAGGGGGCTCCCTATCCCCGCACGTGTCCCTTCTCGTCGTGGGAACCGTGGCTTTGGACAACGTGGAGACGCCCTACGGAAAGGCCGACGATGTCCTCGGCGGGAGCGCGACGTACTTCGCCGCCGGTGCCAGCTTCTTCACGCAGGGCATCCGCATCGTGGGCGTAGTGGGCGATGACTTTCCTCACCCCAAGCTGGAGTTCCTCAAGAAGCGAGGCGTGGCCCTAGACGGCATCGAGGTCGTGAAGGGCGGCAAGACGTTCCGCTGGGCGGGCCGCTATCATTTTGACCTGAACCACCGCGACACGCTCGGGACGTGGCTCAACGTGCTCGAGACGTTCGACCCGAAACTCCCTGCCGCGTGGAGGGAGAGCGAGTACGTCTTCCTGGCCAACATCGACCCGGTGCTCCAGTCCCGCGTGCTCGACCAGATCAAGAAACCCAGACTCGTCGTGATGGACACGATGAACTACTGGATCTCCAGCAAGAAGGACGAACTCATCAAGACGCTCGCACGCGTGGACGTGCTCATCGTGAACGACGAGGAAGCGCGGCAGCTCGCTGGCACGCCCAACCTCATCAAGGCCGCCGCCATAATCCGGAGGATGGGCCCCAAGACGCTCATCGTGAAGAAGGGCGAGCACGGAGCGCTCCTCTTCAACGATGGTAGCGTCTTCAGTGCGCCCGCCTACCCGCTCGAAGAAGTGTTCGACCCCACCGGTGCGGGTGATACGTTCGCGGGCGGCTTCTTTGGCTACTTGGCCAAGCATGGCGTTCTCGACGAGGACCACTTCCGTCACGCCGTGCTCTACGGCAGTGCGCTGGCGAGCTTCTGCGTCGAGAAGTTCGGACCGGACCGGCTCGTGGACCTAACGAGCGCAGAGATCGAGGAACGCGTCGGCGAGTTCCATGAGCTGTCACGCGTGCCAAAGGGGGGTCTGGGGAGTCTGCCCCCCAGAGTCTCGTCGTGAACGAAACCACTGTGACCCCCTATCACACCGGGAGAGTTCCCACTTCCGATGCTTCATATAGGCGAGCGACCGCGTAATGACTCATGCTCGTCACAAACCAGAAGCGCATCACGGAGCAGCCGAGCTCACCCAACGATGACGTCCAGCCGTGGACGCTCCCCTGAGCAAGAAACCTCCAAGTCCTCACGTCGGCTCCGCTCCTCATTGAAGCCAAGCGCCATCCTTTGGGATCTTGATGGGACCATCGTCGATGGTGCCTCCGCGATCCATGACGCATTCGAGCACGCGCTGCGCGAGCGCGGTCACCCCGCGGTGCCCCGTGCCCAAGTCGCCACGCGCATCGGCATCCCGCTCCGCTTGATGTTCCGGGACCTCCTGGGCGTGGACGACCGTGAGAGCGCCGCGCTCGTGATGTGCTATCGTTCCCGCTTCGAGGAGATGGCGCCCACCCTCGTGCGGCCAACGCTCGGGCTCGAAGCAGCCCTCGCCGCGTTCGACGGCGTGCCCATGGCGGTCGTGACGACGAAGGCAGTCGAGCCCGCACGCACCGTCCTCAAGGCGCTTGGGATCGACGCGCGCTTCTCGACCATCGTGGGCGTGGACACCGTGCGCCGCCCCAAACCCGACCCCGAGGGAGCGCGGGTCGCGCTCGCCCGGCTCGACGCAGGCGCCATGCACGCGGTCTTCGTTGGCGACACCGTGATGGACGTGCTCGCCGGTAAGGGTGCCGGCACGCGCACCATCGCGGTCCTCAACGGTCACGGTGATGCGGACGAACTCGAAGCTTGCGCGCCCGACGCGCTCATCCCCGATCTCTCGAAGCTCGCCGAGGCGGTGCATCTGCTGTGACTGACGCCAACCCACGGGACTTGCTGCGGAACGCGAAGGTCATCGCCGTCGTGGGCTGCTCGGCGAACCCAAGCAAGCCCGCGCACCGCGTGCCAGCCGAGTTGCTGGAGTACGGCTATGATATCAGGCCCGTGAACCCGCGTTTCGACGGCGACTTTCTGGGGCGCGTGGTGCACAAGTCGCTCGCCGAGGTCCAAGGCAGGATAGACATCGTGGACGTCTTCCGCCCCAGCGAGGAAGCGCCCGACATCGCGCGTCAGGCCATCGCGGTGGGCGCGGGGGCGATCTGGCTCCAGCAGGGGATCGTGAGCGACGAGGCGCGGCGCATCTGCGAGGCTGCTGGCGTCGCCTACGTGGAGGACCGTTGCATGGCCATCGAAGCCCGGAAGTTGCGGCACGCCTACTGACTCCTGCTCGCGTGCGCGCGCCCGCGAGCGCGGACGGCAAGGCATTTGAAGCCCGCCCGCTTCTGCACATTCGAACGCCATGCTCCTGTGCGCGGATTGTGGACGCAAGATCGACGCGGACGAGGTCAAGTACCGCGTCACCAAGGACAGCATGAGCGTCACCATCTGTGGGGACGACGCCAAGAAGCGAGGCATCTGATGCCGTTCTTGGCCGCGCTCCCCGTCATGAGCCCCCCGCAAGCGCTCATCGCTGCCATCGTGGTCGTCGTGCTCGTCATCATCGCGTGGAAGTTCGTGAAGTTCGCCTTCAAGATCGCGCTGCTGGTGGGGCTCGCCATCGGCTTATACATCCTTCTCACGACCGTGCTCCACGTGCTATAGGGCTCGAAGAGGTAGCTTGGCATCGTCGCGGCCTCGCGCCCCCAGACCGACCTTTTGGCTTTCGTAGGGCAATCCTCTTTGTCCCGCCGAGTGACCTTTGCCGCGTCGCACCATGAAGTACTTCGTCGCCGCCGCATTGGCGCTGCTCGCCGCGCCATCGCTTGCGGGTTGCTCTTCGCAGCCCACTCAAGCCAACGCCGCGCCGCCATCGCCCACGCCATCCACGTCAATGGCCACGGGCTTCGCCGTGGAGGACTTCTTTGCCTCGGCGGCGGACGGACGCCACCGTGCCATTCGCGAGGACGACAACGCGACGTTGCACTACACGCTCCGCAACAGGGCCTCTACCGGGCAGGCAGCCACGTTCCTCGTGTCGTTCCTCCTCGGGGGAGAAGTCAGTGACGTGCGGTCGATCACGCTCGCGCCTGGCGCGAACCGCTCGTTCACGCACGCCTTCGGGAGCGTGCGCGGGGTGACAACCATCGACGCAGAAGTGAGGGCGGGCAATCAGGCCGGGCGTTTGCACTTGGCCGTCACGCCGTGGCCACGGGTGGGAGAACCCATCGACTTGGGTCCGTTCCTCTTCACCGTGAATGGGCCGGGTCCCAGCGCCTCGGCGGAAGGAACTGGGGTGAGTGTCACGTTCTCGCAGCGCCCACTTCCCGAGGGCGATCCCCACCAAACACGCGTGCGGATGCTCTGCTTGGACCGCACGGGCCGCGTGAGCATCATCGCGGACACGTTGCCAGACATGCCTGGCCCTGACAACTCGGCCGAGCTGACGCTCGCTTTCCCAGCGTGCCCCAACGTCGCCTACGGCGTCGAGGTCACTGGCATGGACGCGCATTGGAAGGAGTTCTACTCGCGCGTCCTCTTGGTGCCGTCCGGCTGGTCACCCCCTCAGGCTTAAGGGATGGGCCAGGGCCCAAGGGCGCCTCCACTCCTCATTTTCCGTGTGCATCCACAAAGCGCTTAGAGGCCCCCTCGCAGAGCAGGAGGCCAGAGTCGGTACCCGTGAGGACACTCATCTTTGGCATCGCAGTCGCCCTCGCCCTCCTGATGGTCCCCGGCGTCCTCGCCGAGGGGCTGCATGTGGAGGCCAAGATCAGCGCCCACCCCTCGGTCACCGTGAGTGGCGCGCCCACCCCCACTGGCAGCAACGTGGCGCTGCCCACCGCGCCCACGAGCGTCCCGGCCAGCGCGCCCCAGATCATCCAGCTCGCTTCCATCCAGACGAGCGCTGGGCCCAGCGGCGTCGGCTTCGCGGCTGGCACTGGCAACGACGCCCAGCAGGACGAGCAGGCCTTCCCTGGCGAAGCCATCGTGAGCGCTGTCCTCCCGACCATCGAGCAAGCCGGCCCCGCAACCGTCGCCACCGTCGGCGTCCTAGCGCTCCTCCAAGCTTTTGGTGCGTGGCGCTTCGTGAGTGTGGGCGCCATCGGCCTCTACTCGCGCCTCACGAAGAGCGAGCTCCTCGACAACGAGCACCGCGACCGCGTGTACAAGCTCATCCAGAGTTCGCCTGGCATCGGCGTCTCCGAGATCAGCGCTGCCACGGGCCTCGGCTGGGGCACGACCGTGTACCACCTGGACCGGCTCGAGCGCGTCGGCTTCGTGGCCAGTGAGCGCGGTGGCCTCCACAGGTGCTACTTCCCCGTCGGCACGCTTGCGCGCGAAGTCCGCAAGGGAATGGGTGCGCTCAAAGCCGACATGACGCGCAGCATCGCGCAGTTCCTCGTCACGCGCCCAGGCGCCACGCAGACCGAGCTGTGCGAAGCGCTCAAGCTCTCCGCCAGCGCGGCCTCCAAGCAGGTCACGAAGCTCGAGGGCGCTGGCTTGGTGCGCCGCGAGCGCGACTGGAAGACGGTGCACCTCCACCCCACCGACGCGCTCCCACAGCTCCTCGCGGGCGACACGCCAGCCGCGATGCCGGCCGTCATGGCGGCGCCCGTGGCGGCGTGAAGAGGATGTAACGACCGTTACATGCACTGGTTCGGCACGAAGTAGAAGTCAAGGCCAGAGTTAGGTCAACCGAAGACTAAGGTTGGCCAAAACAATGGTGTTCGTTCCTGAAGCTGCCCTCATCGCCCTTCGCGAGGGCTTGGAAGCGTTCCTCGTCACCGGCATCATGCTGGGACTCGTCTTGCGCCTGGGGCGCCCCGACGTCCAGAAGCATGTGTGGCTCGGCTTTGGCGCAGCCGCCATCGCATCGGTCGCACTCGGGATCATCGTCCAGAAGTTCCTCTACACAGCCTTCGAAGAGGGCGGTGGAGCCCAATGGTTCGAACTCATCGCGGCCTCATTGGCCGTCGTCCTCCTCACGTACATGATCATCTGGATGTGGAAGCACACGCGCGACCTCGTCTCGAGCCTGCGCGCGCGCGTCCAGGAAGCCCTCACCACTGGCAGCGTCATGATCGTCGCTGGCCTCACCTTCGCTTCCGTCTTGCGCGAGGGCCTCGAAGTCGTCCTGTTCTACGCCGCCCTCGGCTCGCGCTACACCGCCATCGACCTCGCCTGGAGCGGCATCATCGGCTTCCTCGCCAGCGCCGCTCTCGTCGCGCTGATCATGCGCGGCGTGTGGAAGGTGGACCTCCAGAAGTTCTTCGGCATAACGGGCATCCTCCTCGTCCTTGTCGCCGCCGGACTCCTCGTCCACTCCGTCATGGCCATGACCGACTTGGGCATCCTCTCCCCCGCTCCGGGCCTCTGGGACACGTCCGGACTCCTCCCAGACGACAGTGTCACCGGGCGCGTCCTCCACGCGCTCGCAGGCTACACGTCAACGCCATCACTCCTCCAAGCCACGCTGTACCTGACTTACCTCGTGGGCGTGGGAGGATGGTACCTCCACTCGCTGGGCGCCTTCCACCACCGCACTGCCAAGGAGCGCCAAGTCGCGTGGGGACGCGTTGCCATCGCAGGCGCGGCAGTCACGCTCGTCCTGGCCGCCGTCGCCATCGGGGCCGCCGACCCAAGCACCCCAATCGCGATGCACAGTCACAACGATGGTGGGGACGACCACGCACACGAGGCCACCACACCCACGACGACCTCCACACAGGGCAGCTCAAGCGAGGGGACCTTCACGGGCCCACCAACGACGGCTCCCGTTCCTCGCTGAACGCGCGCGCCCGCGCTGATGCCGGCAGTCATGGCGGCGTCGGCAACGCCGCTCGCGGTGCACGCTCGCGCGCCCACTCCGCCCACGGCGCCAACGATTTACCACGACTCTCGACTCCGTGCGCATGGACAGCGCGATCGAGACGCATGGTCTCACCAAGCGCTATGCGGACATCGCCGCCGTGGACGGCCTGACGCTGTCGCTTCCGCGCGGCGGCGTCATCGGCTTCGTGGGGCCAAATGGTGCGGGGAAGACCACCACGATCCGAATGCTCATGGGGCTTGTCCGTCCGACGTCGGGCGAGGGGTTCGTCCTGGGGAAGCCGATCACGCACCCGCGCGCGTACCTAAGCAAGGTGGGCGCCCTCATCGAATCGCCCGCGTTCGTGCCCCAACTCAGCGGGAGACGCAACCTGCACGTGCTCGCACTCCTGGGCGGCCACGACGTCAAGCGCGTCGATCCCATCTTGGAGCAAGTCGGACTTGGTCCGCGCGGCGAGGACCCGTATCACTCGTACTCGCTTGGCATGAAGCAACGCCTCGGCATCGGCGCCGCACTGCTGCCCGACCCAGACTTGTTCGTCTTGGACGAGCCCACCAACGGTCTCGACCCGGCGGGCATCCGCGAGGTCCGCTCGCTCCTGCGCTCGTTGGGTGATGCAGGCAAGACGGTGTTCGTGTCGAGCCATTTGCTAGCAGAGGTCCAGCGCATGTGCGACCAACTCGTCATCCTCCGGAAGGGCAAGCTGATCTTCCAAGGCACAGTGGAAGATCTTCTCGCCAAGCAGGTCGGACTCGTCGCGACGCCAGAGGACCCGGCGCAGCATGACGCGCTCGTGCGCCTCTGCGAGGACGCGGGGCACCACGCGGAGGACCAGCACGGCTCCGTGCTCGTGCATGCGCCTGCCTCGTGGGCCGCGACGCTGAACCAAAAGGCCATGTCAGCGGGCATCGTCCTGCGCGAGCTGCGTCCTCAAGCTGGGGACCTCGAAGAGACCGTCCTCAACATGACCGGGAGGGGAACGCTGTGATCCGGGCCTTCCGCGCCGAGTGGTACAAGCTGATGCGCCCCGGCATCATCATCGGAGGCGCGGGCACCATGATCGCCCTCGCGATCCTCACAGCGAGCCTCATCTTCGCAAACGCGCAGGCGCCAGGCGCCACGCCCACGCAAGGCGGTGGCGGGGGCGGTCCTGGCGGCCCAGGTGGGCTGCCCGCGACCGCAGTCCTCGCGCAGTCCACTGGCATGGTGGCCGCATTCGGGTTCGCGGGCGCGCTCATCGGCGTCGTCGTGCTCGTGCTCTTCGCGCAAAGCGTCGGCAACGAGTACCGCGATGGCACGCTCAAGATGCTTCTCTCCCGCGAGCCACGGCGCCTTCGCCTCCTCGCGGGCAAGCTCGCCGCGATGTCGCTCCTCGTCGCCGCGGGCATCCTAGCCGCCTTCGCCGCGCAGACGCTTGTCGCGGCCGGCATCGCAGGAGCGCGCGGGATCCCCACGAGCGCTTGGTGGACTCAGGATGGTTGGGACCACGCGGCGGCCGTCGTGTCGCGCACGTACGTGGTCGCCCTCGTGGACGGACTCTTGGGAACCGCCCTTGCGGTGCTCTTCCGTGCCGCCGCACCGGCCATTGGCGTGGGCATCGGCTACACACTTGTGGGCGAGAACATCTTCCTCCTCGTTTGGCGAGAAGGCCAGAACTGGCTTCCCGGCCAAGTCATGCAGGCATTCAGCCGCGGCGGCACGCCGAGCCTCACCATGGCAGCTGCCTCGTGGCTCGTGCTCGGCTACGCCGCGCTGTTCGTCCTCGTGTCCGGCAGTGTGTTCTGGCGCAGGGACGTCGCGGGGTGAGCCTCGACATCCGGCCCGGAACGACTTGGTTCAGCTGAACTCCGTCATGTGTGACAAGTGACATATACCAATCCAACATACATCTATGATATGCCAACCGTCTCGGTGCGCATCGACGACGACTCCTTGATCGAGGCCAAGCAGTTCGGGATCAACGTCAGCGAGGCGTTCAGGCGAGGCCTCGCTGTGGAGTTGCGCAAGGCCCGCGTCGCGGCCAACGTAGCCAAACTCGCAGGGATCGCCCGCAAGCCGGCTACCCCTGCGGTCGAACAATTGCGGAGGCTCCGCGATGACCGATCGTCCTGATGCAGTGGACTACGTGATCGACGCAAGTGCTCTCGCCAAACTGTTCCTCGACGAGCCTGAAAGCACAGCGTTCCGTGAGTGGTACTTGGCTGAAGTCCACCGCGGCGCCACGTTCGCTGCCCCAAGCCTCCTGGGGTATGAGATCGCCCACCTCCTTGCCAAGAACCTGAAAGCGCCAGTTGGGGGCAAGGAGGGTGCAGAGTGGCTCGGAGCGCGGCATGACGAGGTCATGGAGGGGATCACACTCGACGAGGACGCAGCCCGCCAGACGTTCCTGTGGGCACTCAAACTCACGGGGTACGATGCAAGCTACTTAGCAGTGGCCGTCGCGGGTCGGGCTTGCCTCGTCAGCTACGATCTTGCCTTGCTCAACGAAGCGGCCCGACATAAGGTGAGGACGCAAGCACCCAAACAGTAGGCGCGTTGGCCCATACTCCACGCGTCTAGCGTTCGGGGATGCTCCTTAAGCCATCCGCGGCACCCCCTCGCCTCATGCAGGAAACCAGGTTCCTCCACCGCGACCCCCTCAAGGCCGCGTTGTACCGCCCGCTGGCCGACGCCCTCGTCACCCTCGCCGAGGCCGGCGCGGATGCAGAGCCGTACCGCGAGGCCCAGCGCGCCCACGCTCAACTCACGGCGGAGGCAGAACTCGCCCGCGGCGCGCTCCACGAGGGGCTCGCGCTCCTCGCCGAGGGCCGGCTCATGCGTGACGAGTCCGCGCTACGGCTCGCCGCCGCGCGCTTCGCCGAGGCACGCCGCACGCCCGGCGCAGAAGAAGGCGTTATCCTGCTATCACTCCTCGCGGAGGCTGATACCCACGACGCCATGGGGAACGCCGGGCACGCCGCCGCGCGACGACTACTCGCTCGTCGGCTCACAGCGCGAGGTCGCTGATCCGCCCGAAGCTCCCAAGCGTGACGATGCACGGCACCCGATTGAGCTGCTCGACGTGCCCCTCTACCCACTCGACGGCGCCAGTGGCTTGCCCATCCATCGCGAGGTCGATGCCCCAGCACGTGAAACGCTTGCTGTTCCACACCGGCTTCCCAATGCCGCCGTATGGCGCGGCGCGTGGCTTCTGCACGCTCGCCGTGAGCGTCATGCGCGCCGCGCGGACAGGGCCGGCCTTCGCCGTGAGGACGCCGACCACCGTGCGCCCCTCGTCACGCTCCTCGATGCGAAGCGCGCCTGGTGCGGCGCGGTGAGTCTCGCACTCAGAGGCGGCACCACTCGAACTTGCCCTCCACATGAGCAAAGGGCGCATAGAACTCGTACTGGACCTCGGGGCCATCGGGCGGAGCAAGGAAGGACACGCTGTCGCATCGGGTGCCTCGCATTGAGCCTTGTCCTCCCATCGGCCCCGTGGCACAAAGTTCCCCCTGCAACGTGAGGCGCGGATCCCGACTCCTGCGGCAGCTTCGTCCACGCCAAGAATCCAATAAGCCAAGAAGCCAAGGCGTCGAGC
>JBAZZN010000049.1:0-12786 GCA_041658815.1 Thermoplasmatota archaeon | reverse complement strand
AACGATAGCTCGCCGCGGTGGGGATCGTGCAGAGCATGTCACAGTGCTCAAGGTCCTCGTTCGAGAGGCCGAAGTCCTCGCGGCCAAAGACGAGCGCCACGCGGCCACCACGCTCCTCAAGCCGCCTCGCGACGGTGGCCAACGATTCGGACGAGCGCAAGTGCGCCTTGTCCAAGCCGCTGATGCGCGCCGCGAAGCCGACGACGTGGTCGAACTCCTTCGTCACGTCCACGAGCGAACGCACGTGCCGCGCGGCGTCCAACACGGCCTGCGCGTGGACGGCGCGGTTGCGCGTCTGCGTGTCCACTGGTGGCGCGTTCACGAGCACGAGGTCGCTCGCGCCGAAGTTGAGCATGGCCCGCGCCGTGTGGCCCACATTGTCGCGGAACTGGGGCTCGACGAGGATGATGGAGAAACGTGACGAGGGGAGGGGCGCGCCAGGCGCGGGGTTCGTGCTGTCCAAGGCGAGCGCGGATGGGGGAGCCCTCATTTGGAGCTATGCGGCCGTAGGAGGGCGTGCGACGGAGTGTGGTGATCACGCTGCGCGCTTGCTCTTGAACTCGGCTTCCTTCGTCTCGATCTTCTCTTCGAAGGTCGATGGGAGGCGCTTCGCGAGGTCCTCAAGGTCCTTGCGGCGGCTGGCGAACTCGCTCTTCTTGGGCGTGTCGAGCAAGCGCTCGAACCTGCGGCGAAGCACGATCTGCTCGCCAGCATAGAATGCGCCCATGATGAGGAGGATGGGACCGGCGATGAAGAGGACGAGGTTCCAGTTTCCTTCCTCGCGGTTCACGAGGGTGTTGTAGCTCGATAACCACCCCGGCGTGGGGTGGACGAAGCTGTAAGTGAATGAGATGACCGTCAGAATGATCCCGAGGATGAGCACGAGCGCGCCGATCTCTAGGATGTGGTTCCTCGTCCACTTCGCCATGTTGACCGGGGCCGGGAACGCTGGGGGGGCCTGATAAACGTATCTTACCAGGGCGATTGGGCGCCCGGCGAGCACAAGCGCGATGGCAAGCAGTTGGCGCGCGCGTGCGCGAGTGAGGTGAGGCTCGTCGTCACCATTCACCAAGACTCCAAGACCCTATGACTCCAAACTACGGGGGTCCCAACCGTTCGGGTCTTGGAGTCTTTGCGTTTTGGTGTGGTGTGGCTGGGGCGCCCCGCACGCTCGCGCTCGCCCTGCCCCTCGTTTTAAAATCACATGCTTGATATGCCGCCGCACTTCATCCTCGTCCTGGGATGTACCAATGACGCTCACGCTCGAAGAGCTCTGGGTGAAGGCCGCGGTGGAACACCGCATCGTCTATGTGAGCTACAAGAACCCCGAGACTCGGCTTGTGTACAACAACCGCGACGTCCGGCCCGAGCTGGTCACGGCTGACCCGGCGGGCAACGCGACGTTCTGGGGCCTCTTGCATCACAACCCGTTCATCGGGCGCAAGTCCTTCTCCCCCCAGTACTTCACGACGGCGAAGCTCACGAAGGAGCAGTTCAAGCCGCTTAGCAACGACTGGCAGCAGCTCGTGCCGATCTACCAAGAGCTGGGCCTCGAAGCGAAAGACGCTTGAGCGAGATCAGCCGTAGAACAGCCGCAGCACGTGCGGGACCAGGATGGGGATCAAGATGAGCCCCAGGATGCCAAAGCCCAGCGTGTACGTCGTGCGCTTGACGATGCCTTGGATCTTGTCCAGCTTCACTTGGGTCTCGGGGTCACGGCCGCTCAGCTTCATGCCGCCCATGTCGGCGCGTTCCACGTGTACCTGGTGCGGGTCCACGCGGTAGCGTTTCATGAGGCGGTCCCGAAGCGTCACACGGAACATCTGGCCGCCATCCAGGGGCCCCATGGGCAGCGCGTTGAACGTGGCCAGCGTGATGTTGATCCACACGATCCAGTAAAGGACCGCGGCGATGGCGAAGAAGACGGGGACGGGAAGGAACGCGAGTGGGCCGTGGACCATGAAGAAGTCGTGGTACGGCGCGGCGAGCACGTCTCCTCCTTGGGAGAAGACGTACAGCGGGTACAGGTTGTAGAAGAGGAACGCACGGAAGCTCGAGAGGGGGTGCGCGAGGTCTTCTCGCACGAGGTCTAGGTCGCCAGCGCCAACGACGGACATGCCAAGGAAGCCCTTGCCCTCGGCGTCCTTTAGGAGCGTCTCGTTCGTGATGCCCAGTTTGCGGTAATAGTCCCCCTTGTTCGTGAGGATGGCTTCGGCATGGAGCGTCTTTCCGTCGCGCTCGTAGTCCACGCCCACTTGTTGACCGGCGGCCGTCCCATTGAGGGCTCGCGAGAAATCGCCCCGGCTGTTGACTGACGTCCCCTCGACGGTGATGATCCGGTCGAGCGGCTGTAACCCCGCGACCGACGCGCCGCTCTCGCCTTGGATGGTCGTGGCGAGGACGCCGTGGTCCTGCACTGGGGTGAGGACGCCAAGGAACACGGTGGAGAGGAGGATGCCCGCCACGACGGCCAGCACGATGTTGCTCGTGGGCCCAGCGGCGAAGACGCGGTTCTTCTCGCGCGTCGTGCTGCGTTCGAGATCCTCCTCGTCGGGCTCCACGAAGGCGCCCACGGGCACGATGAACATGAGAAGACCAAGCGACTTGACCTTCATGCGCGAGGCGTACGCGATGACGCCGTGCGAGCCCTCGTGGATGACGAGCGCTAGGATGATGGCGACGATGCCGTACCCCACTGGAATGAGGGGATTGACGCCGGGGATGCCGATGAGGAACTGGGGGGATTCCGCGTTGGCCGCGGCTCGGCTTGGCTCCGCGAAGAACGCCTGCACCTGAAGGACGAAGAGGAAGGCGAGGAAGACGAAGATCAAGGCGCCCATGACCCACGTTAGGATGATGCCGCCGTCCGCGATGACGTTCCAGAATGCGCGTGGGCGAGCGACCTTCTCAAGCCAACGTTTGCCGAACTGCGTGCGCCACATAAGGAAGGGGCCGTTCAGCTCGAAGCCGCCACGGAGCGGCTTGTTGCGGCGACGGACGTACGTGACTAGCCCGACGTAGGCGACGAGCAAGAAGAGGAAAACGAGCCAGCCGTCCATTGGGTCACGCCGGAGTCTTGGGGCTTGGGCTTAAGGGTTGCCAGAAGTTCGGCTCAAACCGCAACGACGCGCACTCCGTCCAGCCCCCGTTTCACGAGGTCCGCCATGTCGAGGCGCCCCTCTTCCTTCTCGACGCGCTCCAACGCCGCCCCGGTGCTTGGCTTCTCGGGGCCGAGCACGTCGCAGAGTTCGGGGCCCTTGCTGATGTCGAACGTGTCCCACTCGCGCGCGAGGTCCACGATATCGACCTTGTCGTACGCGAGGAGCGGCCGCAGGACTGGAAGGGGCGCGGCGCGGTCGATGCTCGTGAGGTTCTGGAGCGTCTGGGAAGAGACTTGGCCGAGGTTCTCCCCCGTCGCGATGCACGCGCAGCCAAGCTTGGGCGCGAGCGCGCCGGCGATCCGCGCCATGAGGCGCTTGCTCAGGATGAAGTAGAGGCGTTGGTCCGCGCGCTTCACGATCTCGCCAAAGAGCGGCCCAGCGGGCACGACGTGCAAGCGCGATAGGCCGATCTTCTTGGCGAGGCGTGCAGCCTTCTCCTCACCGCCCGAGTCCGTGAAGGGCTCCAGCGAGAAGTGGATTGCCTCCAGCTCGACACCTTGCTCCTGCAGGAGCTTGCCCGCGATTGGCGAGTCGATGCCGCCCGAGAGGAGGAGCAGAGCCTTGGTCCGTTGCGGCGACGCGAGCATGCTCAAGCCAGACCGCTCTTCCAGAAAAGGCTGTGGGAGCGACGGGCCCCGGGGCGCAAACCCGAGGGAAGAGGTCTCGCCCGTTGTGAGGTCAGGCGTGTGCGTTTCGACCTCGCCAAGACCCCAAGACGCCAAGCTCATGGAGGACAAGTTTGGCGTCGCTTCCTCAATCGGTCGTTTGGCGTCTTTGTGTCTTGGAGTCTTGGCGTGGAGTTTGGACAAGAACCCACATTGAGACGAATTGCGCCCCGGGGCCGGGGCTTGCACCACCTATTTCGGTGGCTCGGGGTCCGTCTTCGGCTTCGCACCGGACCTGATCTGCGTCCAGTCGAAGTACTTCCCGCACTTCTTGCACCGCCACTTGTTGGCGATGACGAAGACGACGGCGCGCTCGCCGCAGTTGATGCAGGTCTCGACCATCCGGCGGGCAGCGACTGGTCGCGCTCGCCTTAAAGGCATTGGGCTTGCACGTTCAGATCGCGATCGAGTCGAACGCAAGATCGTCCGTGAACCACAGCTCGCTGGCCGGAGCGGGTGCGTTAGTGAGGGCATGCCCTGATGCGGAGCCCGCGCCGACGCCCCAGAAGTGGCCGTGCATGTCGTACTCGACAGGCGTCCCGTCGAGCTTCTCATACGTGCCCGCGAGCGGCACGTTGAGGCTCCACTCGTGGCCGTCGCCGTAGATCCGGTTCGACGCGCGCGCCGTGCAAGCGAGGGCGACGCCAGATCCGTCCATTGGATTGAATCCGACGCAGGTCTCGAACCGCTCGCCGTAGAGTGTGTTCGTCATGCGAACGCCCACAATCACCATGTTCGTGCTGCCCTCGCCCGTGTAAGCGTAAACAAACGTGTTCATCCACGTGGGGCGACCGATGTCAACGCCACGGCATGTCGTGGACGCAAGCGGGTCGACGACCGTGAAAGTCGCGTGGAGTGTCGTCGCATCTGCCGTGAGAGAATAGCCGAGCGCATCGGACGTGGGGTCTTCGCATCCCGGGTTATGGAAGCCTGTTGATTGGTACTGGGTGGGAGGGACGGGGCGATCTTGAATGGTCGTCCATTGGTCGCCAGCCGCGTCAGAATGCGCTATCGACCCGGCTTGGACTATCGGGGAGAGCAGGATCAGTGGTAGTAATGCCGCGGCGCGGTGCATGGGGGGTCTCCGGTGTCCCCATCCTGATTGCGCTCGATAAAGCCTCTCGTGATTGACTATCCGCCTAGATCGAGTTCCCACAGCGGGTCCCCCACATGATGGAGGGACTTCACTGCTTTTCCTTTGGGCCCGCGCGGCATCTGTGCGCCAGGAATGAGGGCCTCGCCCACGGCGAGCGGGACCTTGTTGCGCTCGTCACGGACCCACACGAGGTCGCCTGGTTGGATGAGCGGGTCCGCCTCCACGATGCCTGGTGCCATGACGTCCGCGCCATTGTTCACGAACTTGATGGCGCCCATGTCAACAGTGATGTAAGCCTTTGGCGGGCGCTTCTGGAGGAGGAGACGGCACGTGGGCGCGATCCTCTCGGGGTCACGACGGATGAACGCTATCGCGCGCCCGTTCACGATGAGCACGTCGAAGTCGCCCGCGTCCGCGCGCTCCACCGTGTCAGGGAACGGTTGTGGGATGCCGAACGCCTTCTCCAGGTCGTCCGAGAGCTTCTTGGCGTCCTTCTCCCGCATGCGCGCGCGGTGCCTGAGGCGCAAGTCGGCCATCGTGGCGAGCACATCCGCCTTTCCCTAAAAGCCTCACGCGGCGGCCGAGGAGTCGCGGTCGGCTGCCTCCATCTCTGCGATCTCGGCGCTCAGCTTCGCGAGCTCGGCTTGCTTCTTGGCGACCATCTGGTCGTACTGGTGCTTCGAGAGCGCGCCCATCTCGTGACGTTTCTTGAGGAGCACCAGGTTCTTCTCGACGTCCGCGCGCTTTGCCTCCAGGATCTGGAGGTCGCGGCGCTTCTCACGGACCTGCTCTTGCGCTCGCAGTTCCTGCTTGATGACGGCGGCCTGCTCGGGCTTCTTCTGGGCGATCTCCTCCAATTCGGCCTCTCGCAGCGCTTGCGAGCGGACCGTCCCGCGCATGCGTCGGCGAAGGTTGCGCTCGCGCAGGGCGTACACAGTGACGCCCACGACGAGCACGATGAGTACACCGCCGAGAGCGTAGGCCCACGAGGGGAGGCCGGCGGGAGCGGCGACCTGGAGCGTGAGCGTTTGGAGCGCCGAACCCAGAAGTACCGTCTGATTCCCGCGTTGCTCCAGGATGGTGATGTTGAGCGCGAGGGAAACCGACCCCTGCGCATTCGCTGGAACGTGGAGTCGGGTGGTCAGGAAAGCCGCGGTGTCCGCGGGCTGTGGCACCGTGACGTTGCCGAAGAGCGACGCGTTGTCGAAGACGATGTCGGTGGACGAGAGGTTGACGAACCACGTCCGCCCAGAGACGTTGAGCGGCCCGCCTCCGGTCACGATGTCGTCCGTCGCCATGCGGACCCAGAACTGGTCCGCACCGCCAGCCGGAACGCTCGCGTTGACGCGCTGGTCCGCGATGGTGGGCCCGGCCCACCACGCGACGCTTACCCCGCCGATCGTGGCCTCTCCCGCGCCAGGTGGCGGGAGTATCTCTTGACCAAACGCCGCTGGCACGAAGAGCGCGAGGACGAGCGTGAGCGCGAGGAACGGCCGCATGGGATTGGCGCCGGCACCCTGCGCGTGTCCCTTAAACCCAGCGAGCGTCCGCGTCAGGCTCTTATAGCGAAGCCCGCATCGAGGCGCCGACCCCCATGGCTGCTGCTCCTCAAGGCGCTCCCAAAGGCCCATCCGAAGCCGAGCTGCGTGAGGTCGTCCTCCGCGGCGAGCAGCTCCGCCAGCAACTCGCCGCCATGGAGGACCAGCGCGAACTCGTCATGGACCTCGCGGGCGACGCGCGCCGCGCGCTGGGCACGCTGGAGCACCTCACGACGGCCAAGGAAGGCGAGGACACGCTCGTCCCGCTTGGTGCTGGCGCATTCATCCACGCAAGGATCCAGGACCACACGCACGCCATCACGAACCTTGGTTCTGGCATCCACGCTGAACTTCCAGTGGCAGAATCGCGGGACCGCATGAAGGCCCGCGTGGAGAACCTGGACGGCGCGATGTCGCAGCTCAACAAGGACATCAGCCGCGTGGCCGAGGAGCTCTCGCGCATCAACGCCGTCCTCGAGCAGGTCTATGGCGGGGCGTGAGCCCCCGTGGGCATGTTCGACTCGCTCAAAAAGAGCCTTGCCAAGTTCACGGGGAAGGTGACGGAAGAGGCGGCGCTCAAGCCGGAGCCCGCCAAGGCCGCGCCAGTCGAGACGTTCGAGGTCATCGAAGATGACGATGACCTGCTCGATGACGAGTTGAGGCGCGAGATCGCGGAACTCGAAAAGCAGCCGCCCGCGCCGGCCAAGACCGCACAAGCGCCTGCGCCAGTCGCCCACGCGCCGCCTCCGCGGCCCGCACCAAAAGGCGTGGAGCCCGGACCGGCAGAATCGGCGAAGCCGGCCACGAGATCGATCCAACTCGACAAGATCGATGACCTCCTGTGGGATTTGGAGCTATCACTCCTCGAAAGCGACGTCGCGCTCCCAGTCGTCGAGGACATCAAGGAGACGCTCAAGAAGAACCTGGAGAACGTCCGCGTGGCCACGCCAGACGACGTGCCAGCCGCAGTGGAGGCCGCGCTCCGCGGCGCCTTGCTCCACGCGTTGAGCGCGAAGCCACTCGATTTTGACTCGTGGATCATGGAGAAGACGATGGAGAAGAAGCCCGTCGTAATCATGTTCGTGGGCGTGAACGGGACTGGCAAGACGACGAGCATCGGTCGCCTCGCGTACCGCCTCAAGGAGAACGGCTACACGAGCGTCATGGCCGCTGGCGACACGTTCCGCGCCGGCGCGATCCAGCAGCTCGAGAAGCACGCCGAGAAGGTCGGCGTGTCGTTCATCAAGACGACACCAGGCGGCGACCCCGCGGCGGTCGCGTTCGACGCGATCGAGCACGCCAAGGGCCGCATGAAGGACGTCGTACTGCTCGACACTGCAGGCCGCATGCAGACGAACACGAACCTTATGGACGAGATGAAGAAGATCAAGCGCGTGGCCAAGCCCGACATGATCATCTTCGTTGGCGACTCGCTTGCGGGCAATGACGCTGTCGAGCAGGCCGTTCACTTCGACAAGGCCGTGGGCATCGACGCCGTCATCCTCACGAAGGTGGACACGGACGCGAAGGGCGGCGCTGCGTTATCGATCGCGAAGGCCGTCGGCAAGCCGATCCTATTCCTGGGCGTGGGGCAAGAGTATGGGGATATCGTGCCATACGACCCGCAGTGGATGGTGGACCGCATCTTTGAATCGGCGTAGCCACGCCGCAGCGTGGTGAGCCGATTCAAAGATGCGGCGCGGCCATCAGGACGCGTCGAGCATTTTCGAGGCGGCGTAGCCGCCAAGACGTCACGACACGATCTCGAACGTCGTGGGTTCGCCGCCTTGGCTTGGTGGCGTTGGCGCGTTCGCGAAGGCGCCCGCAGGGATGACGCCAGTGCGGCCTTCCGTGACGTGAAGGTAGAGCGCAGCGCGCAGGTTCGAGGAGAGCGTGATGTTCACGCAGTAGAGCACGACCGCCATCACGAGCTGGAAGACGAGAAGAGCGGTCCACGTGACGAGGTCCACGTCCAGCATCCCTTCCAGCATGCCCTTGACAACGTATCCGATGAACCACAGCGCGAGCCACACCCCGCTGAGGAGGAGGCCCGTGCCGACCACGAGCCCGCCCCACGTCTGGCGGACGTTGCGCCACGTGGACCGGAACGCGCTCAACGGTCCCTTTCGCTCGTACACGACGATGGGGAGCGTCAGGTAAAGCGCGCCGGTGAGCGCCGCAATGATCGCACCGCGGACCCATCCCGTGTAGATCAGGAGCAACCAGAGGACAAACCGGCCCGCGATGTCCTGCCAGCTCCCAGAGCGGACCGCGTCGTCCACGATCCAGAACTGGAAGACGTAGTCCATGCCAGCTCCAGTGGTCCCGCCCGTTGTGCTTGGGACAAAGACCTGAAATCCATAGAGCGGGGTCGCTCCTTGTGCGTGGCAAGGCGCTCAGGCTCGGCCCAGACCTGAACACGGACGTCATCATCCCGGCCCGCTTCATGCAGGACTGGGACCACTTGGGCGAGCACGTCTTCGAGGGCGAGGACCCCGCATTGCCCAAGCGCGCTGCCGCATGCAAGTTCGTGGTGGCGGGCAAGAACTTCGGCTGCGGCTCCTCGCGCGAGCAAGCCGTCATGGCCATCAAGCAAGCCGGCATCGAGTGCGTCATCGCGCCCACCTTCGCGCGCATCTTCTACCGCAACGCCATCAACCTCGCGCTCCCCCTGCTCGAAGCTGACGTTGATTGTGCTGACGACGCGGTGCTCGAAGTCGATGTCGCCAGCGGGCGCATCGTGGACGTGGCAAGTGGGCGCTCGTGGCAAGCGCCGCCGCTGCCCGCAGAAGCGAAGGCGATCGTGGATGACGGCGGACTCATCGAGCACTTGAAGAAGAAGTTCGGGTGAGCACTCAGAGCTCGACGTCCTCGCCGCGCACTTGCCGCAGCATGTCATCGACCGTCTTCTCCAAGGGCACGATGGCCTTGTACCCCGTCGCGGAGACGAGCTTCGCGTTGTCCCCCCAGATGACGGGCTCGTCCGTGGGGCGAAGCAGCGTGGGGTCCACTTCGACATTGAGGGGCACTCGTGCCTTCTCCACGAACTTGTCCACGAGTTGCTGGATCGTGATCGTGCGGCCCGTGCTCAGGTTGTACACGTCGCCAGGCGAGCCCTTCCGCGTGATCATCATGATCGCGCGCGCTTGATCACGCACGTCGCTTAGGTCGCGGCGCGGCGAGACGTTGCCTACGCGAAGCGTGCGCGAGTCCGAACGCTCGGCAGCGACGACCCTCTCGGCGAAGTCACCCGGCGCGTCCTGCGACTTGCCTGGTCCCGTCGTGTTGAAGATGCGGCCACGGATCGTGGGGATCCCGTCGTTCTTCCAGTACTGATAGCTCAGGAGGTCCTGTGCGACCTTGCTCACGCCGTAGGGGTGCACGGGTTGCAGCACGCGATCCTCCTTCACGGGCGTCTCCTTTGGCGGCACGATTCCGTACTCGGCGCTGCTGCACGCGACGAACGTGCGCGGCTTGATGCTGGCGGCTTTGAACGCCTCGAAGAGGTGGATCGTGCCGCGCGCGTTCACGTCCATCGTCTCCTCTGGCAACTTCCACGAGAGCGCGGGGAGCGACTGCGCGGCGAGGTGGTACACTTCGTCTGGCATCACGCGCTTCACGAGGGCGAAGACCGCGTCGCGGTCGCGCACGTCGAAGAGGACCTTGCGGCGCTCGGCCTCCGGGCTCCACGGCCACGGAGCGCGCGCTTGTGCGTCGTAGCCTGCGGGCGTCACGTCGTGCCCCTCCGCGAGGAGGATGCGTGTCAAGTGCGAGCCGATGAAACCCGTCGCGCCGGTGATGAGGATGCGAGCCATCGCACGCGGCGAAGCCTGGCCGTGTGGCGTAAGGATTGCGTGGGCCCCGGTACACACTTGTAATACGAACGTATTACAATGCGAGCGTCCATGTTGCGGCCTCGAGGAGGTCGCTCGCCACGAGGTCAGGCCCTGGCACTTCGCCAGTCGCCTTGCGCGCTTCCTGTGCGTCATCGCGGCCCGGTGATGGCACGAGCACGGTGCCCCGCGCGCCGAAGCGCTTGCCAGCGAGCACGTCGCGCCACGAGTCGCCAACGACGAAGGAGGTGGCGAGGTCGATGCCGTGCTCCTGCGCCGCGCGCTCGTACAGCAGCGTGCCGGGCTTGCGGCACGCACAGCCTGCATCGGGCAAGTGCGGGCACCAGTAGTACGCGTCAGGCGTCACGCCGAGCCTCGTTTCAAGCGCGCGATGGAACGCGTGCATGTCGGCTTCAGAGTAGAGGCCCCGTGCGATGCCGCTCTGGTTCGATACGACGATGATGCGCCAGCCAGCCTCGCGCCACAAGCGCATCGCTTCCGCCGCTCGTGGCGGGAGCTGGAGCTTGCTGATATCGACGCCGTGGACCTGATCGACGTTCAGGGTGCCGTCGCGATCGATGAAAACGGTTCTCTTCAATCGAACAGCTCTTTCTCTACAGCGAAACAGAGCAAGTGATAGTACATCTCGTGGATCTCTTGGATGCGCGCGACGTCATCGCTCTCCACCGTGAGCGCGTGTTCGCTCATCTGCGCGAGGGGCTTGCCCTTCCGGCCGCACAGCGCCACGGTCTTGGCGCCTGCCTTCTTGGCGACCTCCATCGCTTCGACCACGTTCTTGCTCGTTCCGCTCGTGGAGATGCCGATCACGATGTCGCCCGCGCGAACGCATCCCTTGAGTTGGCGCGAGAAGGTGTGTTCGTAGCCGAAGTCGTTCCCGATGGCGGTGACGGCGCTGCTGTTCGCGGTGAGCGCGAAGGCCGGCAGCGGCTCGCGGTCCTTGTAGAACTTGCCCGAAAGCTCGGCGGCGAGGTGCTGCGCGTCAGCCGCGCTGCCGCCGTTACCGAAGACGTAGAGGAACCGGCCTTGGCGCAGGGCCTGCGCGATGGTGCGCGCGGTCGCCTCGATGCGCGGGATGTCGGCGAGCGCCGCCTCGCGGAGCTTGATGCCGTCGCGGATCTGCTCTTCCAGTGTCTTGCTCATGATATCAGCCTACTTCTCTTTGACGCGCCACGCACGCGCACCCTCCATGTCGATGGCGAAGCCTACGGGCTCGCCGCCTTGCGCGCGCAACTCGCGCACGACGTCCTGCTTGTGGTCCGCCGGGCACCACAAATAGAGGAAGCCGCCGCCTCCTGCGCCCAGGAGCTTGCCGCCGCTCGCGCCCGCCTTGCGCGCGGCATCGTATAGCGCGTCGATGTGCGCGTCCGTCATCTTGCTGCTGAACTTCTTCTTGTGCACCCATCCTTGGTGCAGCAACTCGCCCCAGCGGTCCCAGTCGCTCTTGAGGATGGCGCGTCGCATCTCGTGTGCGATCTGCTTCGTCTCGTGCAGCGCCTCCACGACGGTGCCCGTAGCCTTCGCCGTCTCTGCGATCTGCTCGTTGAGGATGTTGGCCGAGAGGCGCGTTCGCCCCACATAGACGAGGATGCTGCGGTACTCCAATTCCTCGCGGATGCTCCTGGGCAACCGGAGGGGCATGACGAGGTTCTCGTCCTTGTTGAACTCGATCCAGTTGAAACCGCCAAACGCTGCGGAGTACTGGTCCTGCAAGCCGCCGGGGATGCCCAGCTCCTTGCGCTCCATGCGCACGGCGAGCTCTGCTGTCTCTTGGGGCCCCATCGAGACGCCCTTCCACTCGGCAAGCGCCGTGATGAGCGCGACGATGAGGGAAGATGACGAGCCCAGCCCAGAGCCAGGCGGCGCGTCCGAGTGCAGCAAGATATCGACGCCACGGTCGAGCGGGAAATGGTTGAGCACGACCTTCGCTAGGTCGAGTTTCCCGTCATACTGGAAGTGCTCGCCCTTCGTGAAGTCCGCGAGCACGTCCAAGTCGAGGCTCCGCACGCGGATGTGGTCGTCCGCGCGCGGTGCGATGGTGCAGTACGTCGCGCGGTCGATCGTCGTGGAAAGCACGCAGCCGCCGTGGTTGTCGGTGTAGGGCGGCACGTCCGTGCCGCCACCACCGAAGCTCACGCGCAGCGGCGCTCGACTGCGGACTATGGTGCGCATCGTCTGGGACCGGGCGTCCCGATTCTTAAGGCTTTACGGATGCGAAGCCCCGGGGCGCAAACCTTCCCATGGAACGTGAGAGTCCAACTCACGGGATCCCGGCTTGTTCTGCTTGTGAGGGCTCCTGATCCACGCCAAGACGCCAATACTCCAAGAAGCCAAGACGCCGGGCAATCTGACGGTCGGCTTGGTTTCTGGTATGTGGGGCTTTCGGTGGTGGAGCATAGCTTCGGCTGGGCATGGGACTTTTGCACTCGTGGTGCTGTGAGGGGTGCGGAAGGGTGTGGGTTCTCAGCCGCGTTC
>JBAZZN010000048.1:0-12848 GCA_041658815.1 Thermoplasmatota archaeon | reverse complement strand
AGCCCCATCTGAGTGTCGTCCGCGCCAGCGGCCAGCGCGATGCCAAAATCAGTGATGCGCGCGGACCCATCCCGTGACATCAAGATGTTGGCGGGCTTGAGGTCACGGTGCAAGACTCCCTGCGCATGCACGTGCGCGAGCCCACGCAGCGTGTCTGACACGATGCGCCGCGCTTCGTTCGCGGGAACGGCGCCCTGATGCAGAAGATCTTCAAGCGAGCCACCCTCCGCGAGCTCCATCGCAAGGAACGGGGTCACGCCCACGTAGCCGAAGTCGAGGACACGGATGACGTTGGGGTGATCCAAGCGCGACGCGAGGCGCGCCTCACGGAGGAACGTTCGCTGCGCCGTCTCGCTGCCCGCGTGCCGCGCGTGCAGCACTTTCACGACGAGGTGCTTGCCGCTCTGCTCGTCGCGCGCGAGCCACGCGGCACCAAGCGAGCCCTCGCCCAACAAGCGCTCCAAACGATAGCGCTCGCCCACGACGTCACCACCCACTGGCCCTCGCGGCTCACGTGGTCTCGAAGTGGCCCCGGAGACGAGGCGCTCCAGGAGCACGTGCTCGGCCTGGCTCACGCCAAGTTGCTGCCGAAGAGCTGGCAAGTCCCCATGAGTGCCGGCAGCGCGGGCGTGCGCGAGGGCAGCCTCATAGACTTCGAGGCGCCGCTCGTACAGGCGCTCGGGAGCATCGAGCGCAGGGAGCACGCGACGGCCAAGTGCCCGCGCAGCGACGGGCGACTTCACGAGGATGACAGCGACGCCGCCCACGAGCACGAATTGGGTGAGCGTGATGGCGATGCCCGTGGAGCCCACGACGCGCTCCAGGCCCTGCTCAAGTGCGAGGGCCACGAGCGCTGACGTGGAGAGGACACCCGCTATGATGGCGCCACGCTTCACGCGGGCGTCGATGTCGAAGAGCTGGTAACGGAGCGTGGCGTAAGCGAGGAGGACGACGCTGGAGGCGCGAAAGATGCCCAACGGTTCGATGACCGCTGGCAGCACGCCGCGGCGCGACAGCACGGTGAGCAAGCCCAACGTGGTGGGAAGGAGGATGCTCCAGGCGGCCACGCGCCGCCCCACGACGCCTTCGCGCGACCACCCAAGGGCAAGCCACGTGAGGAGGACGACCCCAACGAGCGAATAGCCGAACAAGAGCGGCACTTCGAGGTCGCTCACCCCTCTCTCGGCAAGCGACACGACCGATTGGAGCAGGTTCTTCGCAGCGTCGAACGAGACGTACAAGGAAAACGCGGCAATGACGAGGCCGATGCGTGCGCGCTCAATGGCGGACCCAGCTTGCCGCCGCGCCGACCACAGAGCACGCAGCGTCCACAGGAACGAACCAAAGAAGAGGGCACCGAATAGTGGGAACAGCACGCCCCACCTATCCGCGCGCGTGAGCCCTGTTCCTACGAATCCCTCGTGGAGAAGCGTGGGAGCGAGCGCGAGGCAGACTGCTCCAGCAGCGGCAGGTGCGAGGAGCAACGAGATACCCCACCACGTCGAGACGAGCCTTCCCCGGGGGGGCGCGTAGATGTCAGAGAAGTACAGAAGGGGCGCGTAGACGACGGTGAGGAACGCGAGGTACAAGAAGGTGAGGAGCTGCGCGTCGGCATCGTCGATGGCGACTTGCGACAAGTTGCCGCTGACGATCATCGCACCCCAGAGGACACAAAACGCCGCGAAAGCGATATCCGGGGCGCGGCGTCTCGATAGCGCCAGCACGACGACGCCAAGGAGGGCGAAGAGGACGCCCGACCCGGCGGCGAGCAAGGGTCCCCATTGGGGCTCAAAGAGCAGGATGCCACCTCAGCAGTGCGGCTCGCAACCGAGCACTATCGCATAGTCGGAAGCAAGGCCAGGGGCGGCCGATGCGGTCGGCTGCGTGGCCGTGGTCCCAGCGGGCGTTCCAGGCGACGTTCGGTCGTAGTACATGCCAATCGCCCAGTTGCTTGGCGCTTGCGTCGCGCCGTGGACCTTGCCTTGGGCGTTGCATGGGCTCTTGAACGACCTCGCATCGATCAACTCGCCGTTCGCGCGGAGTTCCACCGTGACGGGAGTGATCGGGATGCCGGAATCTACGTTGCAAGCGCCAAGCGGCTTGAAGGCGAACGTCAGCATCACGGCGGTGCGTGGCTCGGGCGTGACGAACTGGTACCAATCCGTGGGATCGTCAAGTGTCATGACGAAGCCGTGGTACTGCCCAGCCGCGCTTTGGCCTGACTTTGCGAGCGGTGTGGCGGTGGCCATCGAGTCCCCAGCGTCTCCACCGCTGTTGGCATCGTTCTGGATCGGGTCCGTCAACGTCGCGGTGCCAAGGGGCATCACGAGGACGAGGATGACTAGCGCGTCGCGGAGCAGCATGCGGTTTGGCCTCCCGGAGAGACAGTCCGTGCCGTCACATATCAAGGTTCTCGGGAATCAACGTCCCCAAGCTCCCCCTTGCTTGAGCCTCAAGCCTTTTGAGCGAGCGCGCGCGATGCCCCCGCATGGCCTCCGAGGGAGTCCTCCCACTCCTCGCGGGCGTCTTGAGCGGCGCCTTCGCCGTCATGGTCACGCGCCAGTACGCTAATGCCAAGCGACCGTACCAAATCGCGTGGGCCGGCGGCCTCGCCGCGTACTCGCTCGCCTCGCTCATCGAGGCATACGTCACCCTCTGGGGTTGGAGCGTCCCGCTCTTCCGCCTGTACTTCCCCCTGGCCGGGGCCACCGTCGGCCTGCTCGGAGTGGGCACCATCTACTTGTTGGGCGCCAAGCGCGGCGCGCACGCCTTCGCCCTCATCATCCTCGCGCTCCTCGTGCTCGCCGCCGCTGGCCAGTTCCTCGTTCCCCTCACGCCAAGCGACCTCGCCGGTAAGGGCGCGGACCTCGGTGCGAAGCCCATCCCGCTCCCCAACGCTGGCCGCATCGCGTTCCTCATCGTGAACATCGTTGGGGGCCTAGCGCTCATCGTGGGCGCGTTGTGGAGCTGGGCCCGCACGCACCGCGCCGGCGTCCTCCTCATCGGCGTGGGAGCCGTGTTCCCGTTCGTGGGCGGAAGCATGACGACGCTCCTGCACCTGGACTTGCGCGTGACGTTCCAGTTCCTCGGAATCGCCATCATGTTTGCGGGGTATCTCCAAGGGCGAGAAGCGGAGGGCTTAGCGAACGCCGCGGCTCACTCCACCAAGATGTGATGGGGGGGTCGCTCAGCTCACGCGCGGCGCGCAAACGGACCGCGCGGGCCCTCACGCCGTCTTTCGCATGAACTTGGGCGTCACCGTGATGCCGGGCTTCTTGCGACGGGGCGACGAGTGGTCGGGCCGGATGACGGTGATCGGGATGAGTCCTTCCTTGAACTCGCGCTCCGCGAGTGAGACTGGGTCGAGGAAGCCCTTCTCGATGTTGAGGATGACTGGCGCGCCCATCGCGATCTGGAGCGCGCGGGCGCCGATGATGCGGGCCCGCTCGAAGCGCATGAACTTCTCTTCCGGCGCAGTGGGGGAAGGTTTCTTGGCCAAGGCAGCACCCTGAGGAGCGCCCCATTCCCGTTCCCATATAAATGCGTTCGTGCGCGTCGTCAGCGAGGCCGCAGCCGAGCGGATCGCGGGGGTACCGCCGCCGCGCACGGTTAGGCCGCGACGAGCCCGCAGGCTCGTCGACGGCGGGGGCAGCCGAGCCCCCGGCAGGGGGTGCGGGGGACAGAGTCCCCCGAAAGGGCGCGCCCGCACGTGGCCTTCTCGTGGCAGTGAGGCTTGTCTCACCCGCCCTCCACGAGCACCATTTCCTCAGCGAAGTAGGCGCCGTGCCACTCCACGCGCCGCTTCTCGTAGGCTCGCCCGCTCATCATGACGTGGTCGCTCATCGCGCCCCGAGCGCATGCGCCCGGCTTGGGTGCGCCGTGTGGGGGGAGTCGAAACGACGTTTCAATCCGTCTCCTTGCCCCGCCGCGGGTCGATGCCCAGCTTGTCGAGCCGCATCCGGATGCCGCCGCTGGGGCGGCCGAACGCGCGTGAGAGCGCGGCCACCGTGGCCCCGTGCTTGAATTCCTCGATGAGTTCCGCGTCCTCGTTGGGCGACCATGGCAGGAACGCGTGCGGGTGCTTCTGGCGCACTCGCGCGATGCGTTCTTCGCGGGTTTCTGGTCGGCCTGGCACGCGTTCTTCTTCCAGCGCGCGCAGGCCCTCCATCGCAGCAGCGCGGATGTCATCCGCGTCGATGTCTGGGTCCTCCGCGAGGATCTGTTCGGGCGAGTGGCCTTGGCCGATGAAGTACAGAATGGCGCGGACGGTATCAGCGTGGGATACGTGGGTCATGCGCCTCACGAGAGGCGCATCAGAGATATCACGGTTATCGCGGCATCACAGCAAGCAGGGTGAGCCGAAACCACGGCCCTGATGGGCAAGCGTCAAACATGAGCAACAGAATGAAAAGGAACAAGAGAAGAAGATAAAGAAGAAGGGGCGCCGCAGCGCCCGTTGCTGCGCGCGCCGCAGCGCGCGCTTAGAAGTCTTCTCCGCCACCGCCGCCCTTTGGCGCGGAGAATTCCTTCGCGGCGATGACGTCATCGATGCGGAGGATCATGGTTGCGACTTCCGTCGCGCTTTGGAGCGCTTGCGTCTTCACGCGGAGGGGCTCGAGCACGAAGTACTTGGACATGTCCTCGACCTTGCCGCTGTCGAGGTTGATGCCCGCGTTCTTCTGGCCCTTCTCGTGGGCCGAGCGGAGGTCCACGAGCACGTTGATGGCGTCGAGTCCGGCGTTCTCGGCGAGCGTGCGGGGGATGACCTCGACTGCGTCCGCGAAGGCCTCGATGGCGAGCTGCTCGCGGCCACCGACGCTTGCCGCGTAGCGGCGAAGCTGGAGGGCGACCTCGATCTCGGGCGCGCCCGCGCCGACCACGAGCCAGCCGTCCTTGAGGGCCGTCGTGACGACGCCGATCGCGTCGTCCAGCGTGCGCTCGACCTCGTCGATGACGTGCTCGGTGCCGCCGCGGACCATGATGCTGACGGCCTTCGCCGTCGGGCATTCCGTGACGAAAGTGAGCTCGTCGTCGCCGATCTTGCGCTGCTCGACGCTGCCGGCCGCGCCAAGGTCGCTCGCGGTGAGCTCCTTGACGTTGCTGACGACCTTCGCGCCAGTCGCGCGAGCGAGCTTCTTCATGTCCTTCTCGCTCACAGACTTCACGGCGAAGATGTTCTCCTTGGCGAGGAAGTGCTGCGCGAGGTCGTCGATGCCCTTCTGCGTGAAGAGCACGTTGGCGCCAGTCGCCTTGACGGCGTCCACGAAGCGGCGCAGCGTCTTCTCTTCCTCATCGAGGAAGGCCTGGAACTGGGAGGGCTCCGTGATCTCGATGTTCGCGTCCACTTCGGTCTTCTTGATCTCAAGGGCCGCGTTCAGGAGCGCGACCTTCGCGTCCTTGACGAGCTTGGGCATGCGTGAGTGCGCGCGCTCCTTGTCGAGGATGACGCCAAGGACGAGCTCGGTGTCCTGCACGGAGCCGCCCGTCTTCTTTTCGACCTTGATGGCGTCCTTGTCCACGGTGATCTTGCCGTCGTGGTCCTTCTCTGAGACGGCCGTCACGGCGCGGACGGTGACGTCGGCGAGGACTTCGCTGTAGGCGCTTGCGCCCTTGCTGGCCATGCTCGTCTTGGCGATGCGCAGCAGCGTCTGCATGTCGTCCGCCTTGATGGGTTGCGCGATGCCGCGCACGACCTCGAGCGCCTTGTCCAGCGCGAGGCGGTAGCCCTGCGTGATGATGGTTGGGTGCACGTCCTCGATGAGGTCCTCGGCCTTCTGGAGGAGCGCTCCGGCCAGCACGACGCTCGTCGTGGTGCCGTCGCCGACTTCGCTCTCCTGCGTCTTGCTGACCTCGATGATCATCTTGGCCGCGGGGTGCGCGACGTCGATCTCCTTGAGGATGGTCGCGCCGTCGTTCGTGATGACGACGTCGCCCATGCTGTCAACGAGCATCTTGTCCATGCCCTTGGGGCCAAGCGTGCTGCGGACGGCCTCGGCCACGGCCTTCGCGGCGAGGATGTTGTTGTTCTGCGCGCTGCGGCCCTTCGTGCGCTGCGTGCCTTCCTTGAGGATGTAGATCGGCTGTTGGTTGCCTTGGTTGCCCATCATTGGAATTCTCCTTGGAATGTCACTCGATGCTGACTTTGTGGTCCGAGCCGCCGCCGTGCGCCTTCTGCACGGAGACGTCCAGGATGCCGTTCTTGAACGTGGCCTTGGCCGTCGATGGGACGACCTTGGCGGGAAGCGAGATGTGCTTGTGATAGCGGCGCCCCTTCTCGACGCGGACCGTCACGTTCTCGTCGCCGACGTGAAGATTCACGTCTGCCTTCTCGACGCCAGGAAGTTCGACGGTGATGGAGACGTCTTGGTCGCCTTCTAAGACGTCGCTCATGGGCTCCCGAGAGCCTGCCTCAAGGCCGACCTCGGGAACGTCCTTGGCCGCCGAGCCGAAGGGTTGGAGGTGAGGCGTGCCGTCTGGCCCCACGCGCATGGAGAAGCCGTACACGAACGGCTCGGCCCGCTGGGGGGATTGGGCGTGCTTCATGGCGTCCTCCATCATCTTGTTGACCATGCCCTGCATACGAGCGAACTCCTTCTCGAACTCGTGGAAGAACTCGGGAAAGTCGCCCGTGGCACGTTTTCGCCAGGCGTCAAAGGGGTCTTCCGGGGGAGCCAAGGGGTCAGACCACCGAGCCCCCTAAACGAGGACTTCTATAAATAGGCTTTGCCCAGCCTGGTCGTGTGCACGCGAAGCACTTGCGCCATCGGGAGGCGGCATGGTGCTCACCGAGGGTGGCATGGGTTTATGGCAAAAGCCTCCTTGGGCGAAAGCGTGGACCTTGACCTTGCGGAAGCCGAGGGCGAGGAAGTCTTCCGCGACAAGTGTGGGGTCGTTGGTGTCGCCACCAAGCGCGAGGCTGCACCCCTACTGTACTACGCGCTCCACGCGCTCCAGCACCGCGGCCAAGAGTCCGCTGGGATGAGCGTCCACAACGGTGTGACGCACACGCACCGGGCGATGGGACTCGTGGACCAGGCCTTCCCCTCTCAGGCGGTCGCGTCGCTCCCCGGGTCGGTCGGCATCGGGCACGTGCGCTACAGCACGACTGGCGGTTCATGCATCGAGAACGCGCAACCCGTCGTCGTCGAGTCGCAAGTCGGCACGCTCGCCCTAGCCCACAATGGCGACGTGGTGAACAGCGGCGTGCTGCGCGACCAACTGAAGGCCAAGGGCTGGGCGTTCCTAACGACGAACGACACCGAGGTCGCCGTGCGCATGCTCGCCAACGAGCTCGCGCAGACCGACAACAAGATACGCGCCATCCGCAACGTGACAAGACAACTCACGGGCTCGTACTGCTTCGTATTCCTGCTGGGCGACACCGTTTACGCCGTGCGCGACCCCCTCGCCATCAAGCCGCTCTGCTACGGCGAACTGCCAGACGGTGCGGGCTACGTGGTCGCCTCCGAAAGCACCGCCCTCAACGTGCTCGACGCGAAGCTCATCCGGGACGTGATGCCCGGCGAGATCCTTGAGATGAACGCGAGCGGCGTGAAGAGCCACCCCTCACTTGCCCTGAACGTCGAGATCGCGCACTGCATGTTCGAGTACGTGTACTTCGCGCGCGCAGACTCCATCCTCGACAAGAAATCGGTGCACGACGTGCGCACGCGCATCGGGATGCGGCTCGCCAAGGAATCACCAGCGGACGCGGACATCGTCATCCCGGTCCCAGACAGCGGCCGCACGCATGCACTCGGCTACGCCCGCGGCACCGGCATCCAGTTCGGCGAGGGCCTCATGAAGAACCGCTACGTCGGGCGGACGTTCATCATGCCTGACCAAGCCGCTCGCGATGTCGGCGTGAAGATGAAACTCAACCCCGTCCGCAGCGTCGTGGAAGGCAACCGCGTCGTGCTGGTGGATGATAGCATCGTCCGCGGCACGACCATGAGGCGCATCATCCAGATGCTCCGCGAGGCTGGCGCTCGCGAAGTGCACGTGCGCATCGGGAGCCCGCCCATCACGAGCCCCTGCTACCTTGGCATCGACATGAACACGAGAAAACAGCTCGTCGCGAGCGACCACACGGTCCCAGAGATCGCAAAGATACTCGGTGCCGACTCGCTCGCGTACATCTCGCTGGAAGGACTGCAAGAAGCGATCGGGCACGAGCCACGCGAACTTTGCACGGGCTGTTTGACTGGCATCTATCCTGTCGAAGTGCCAGGCGAGAAGTCGCGCAATCAGACGACTTTGTTCTGACGCTGCAGACGCGAACACGCCAGCACGCGAACACACATTGGTATTCGTATGTTCGCGTGTTCGCGCTCTGATTCCGATGTGCGGCGTCCGTCGCCGTTAAATGTCCCCGCACCGTTCCTCCCCCTGATGCCCCTGTCGACCTGGCTCAAGAAGACGCAGCTAAAGCGCGTGGAACGGAAGCTCCGGCGCCACCGCGCCCGCCAGAGGCAGCTTCGCGACAAGGCCGAGGACCTCAAGAAGGACCGCTCCCGCGGGGGCCTCACACCCAACGAGTACCAACGCCGCGAGAAAGCCTTGCAGGACGAGCGGGAGACCATCACGAGATCGATGCATCACCTCATGGGCGATGAAGAGCGCTTGAAGGCCGAGCTGAAGGCGGCCGGCGAGTCGTCCGCGATCGTAGAATGACATCGCCACCAACGCAGCGCCTCTACTTGGAGGACGCACGCCGCAAGACCGCGCTCGCCACCGTCACGGCGCACGCCTCAGGCGGCTTTCTTTTGGACAAGACCGTGTTCCACACGCCTGATTGGCGCTATCATCACCAGCAGCCGTGCGACCGCGGGCACGTCATCGCTGACGGGCACAAACTCAAGATCCACAAGGTCGCGTGGGACCAACGCGCTCGCCTCATCCACCGCACGGACGGCCCGATGCCAAGCATCGGCGCGAAGGCGCAGCTCCACCTCGACGCAGACCGGCGCCTGGTGCAAGCGCGGGCGCACACGCTGATGCACCTCCTCGTTCAAGCGCTCAGCGAGTGCCGCGCGCAGATGCTCGCACAGCCAGAGGTCGTGGGCGGCGGGGAGGTGCGCGTGGACGCAAAGTTCCGCGAGGCCCCCGCGACCGCGTGGCCAAAAGTGCTATCACGCACCAAGCAGCTCGTGGAGGCCCGAGTGGACGTGGTCACGCAATGGTTGCCGCGCGATGACGCTGCACGCATCGTGACCCCACAAGCCGTGCCGCTTGGCGAGATCGCGCCAGGCGAGCCCACGTTGCGCATCGTCCGCATCGGAGCAAGCGCGCTGCCGTGTGACGCGCCACTCGTGAGCCACGGCTGGGAGGTCGGGGAATGGAGAGCCGCACTTCCCCAGCCCGCGAAGGAGGGAAGCAGCCGACTCAGGGCGAAGGTCGTCTGATGAGACTACTTGTGGCCGGCCGCGAGCTTCGCAAGGGCGGCCTTGCGCTTCGTCTCGCGGATCTTGCGCATGGGGTCACACAGGTGGGAGGGACCGCGGGCCTTCATTCCGCAGTCAGGGCAAAGCGCTTTGGCGGGCATGGCAGCGGCGAAGGATGGTTCTGGCATAAAGGTTCCCTCGCAAGCTTCGTCAGCGAGGCCGCAGCCGAGTGGATCGCGGGGGTACCGCCGCCGCGCACGGTTAGGCCGCGACGAGCCCGCAGGCTCGTCGACGGCGGGGGCAGCCGAGCCCCCGGCAGGGGGTGCGAGGGACAGAGTCCCCCGAAGTGGCACGTTGGCATCGAAGCCAACGGTCGCCCACGAACCACGAAGCTAGCGAAGACGGCGAAGAAGGACGGAGGAAGAAGCTGCAGTACCCCTCACAAGCCAATCATGAAATAGGGGAAACGCTGTCGTCGCGCCACCGCCCCAGGCGGGCAAAAGACCGGGCTCATGGTCTAGTTGGTTATGACATCCCCTTGACATGGGGAAGATCCCCAGTTCGAATCTGGGTGAGCCCACTTGGCCGCTGCGGCGGCCAAGTCGCGACCCGCGCTGCGGTGCGGATGAACGACCAAACGGGCGCTTAGATCAGTTGGTAGATCACTCCCTTGGCATGGGAGAGGCCGCGAGTTCGAATCTCGCAGCGTCCACTATAATCGGGGTCTGGGGGTCCACCCCACGCAGGTGAGGGGCGAGCGCCCTCGATGCCCGTCTCTCACAACGCGACGAGCAACACGAACGTGAGCGCGGTCGCCCCCACCGTGCCCGCGATGCCCCACACGTTGATCTTCTTGGTGTGATCGACGTCCTTCCAGTAGTCCTCGTCGATGTGGATGAGGGTCGCGACGACGAGCGAGGCCACGAGGAAGACGTACACGCACATCATCACCTTGTCGAAGAGGATGAGGCTCCCGTTGGGTGGGAGTGATTGGGTCTGGCTGATGTGGAAGGCGACCGCGGAGATCAGCATCCCGGTGCCAAGCGCGAGGCGGTTGGCGACCTTGCTTGGGTGGAAGAGGAAGCCCAAGCCAGCGACGAACATGAACGAGACTGGGGGGAGGAAGCTCTTGATGGTGGACGAGAGGGGCTCGCGGTCCACGGTCACCACGAAGTGCGCGCGGCTGAAGTGCTCGTCTGGCGGGTAGTCCTTCTGGACCTGCGTGAAGCTCACGTTCTGCACTCGCCAGCCTGCGACCTTGGCTTGCTCGTCAAGCCCGCTCCCGCCGTTGTTGGGCACGTACCGAAGTTCGGAGTCGTTGTGGAGCGCGTCCTCGAACGTGATCTCCACCGTCTGCGTGTCGTACGGGTAGTGGCCGAAGTTGGGCTGCGAGTACAGGTTCGCTTGGATGCGGTAGTTGAGCGTGCGGATGCCGTCTGCGTCCGTGTCGTCCGTGACCTTGTCCGTCGCGCTCGCGCGGCCGTTCATGAACTCGTAGCGGGCGGGTGTGAAATCCGGATGGACAGGATGAACTGGAGTGAGATGGTCACGCACCGCGTGGCTCGATGACGAGGAGGATGCCCTCGCGGACGCGGATCTCCTGGGGCGGCGCGAGGCACTCGTTGCTGATGCCGTACGGGTCGCCCGTCCCCATCGATGCGTCATTCAGCGCGTAGCGGAGGCCCGAGTAGGTGACTCCGTGCGCAGGCCCGCCAAACGGCAGCACCGAGAGCGTGGTGCCCGCGGGGCGCGCTAGACGGAGCGGGCGGTCTGGCGTTACGACCCACGTGAAAGAATCCACATCGATGGCCCTCGCGTTCGCCCCCGCGCTCGCCCTCACGAGCAAGTGCAGGTTCGCGAGCGAGTGGTCCGCGCGGCCGCCGCCTGGGCCAAGGAAGACGACCTCGCGGTCCTTCGCGTGCGCCAAGGCAAGCGCGCCGTCGCTGTCCCGCTTTGCGGTGGGGTGACGCTCCACGCGCACGCCCTCGACTTCGAGCGCGGCGAGCGTCGCGCCCGAGATGGAGTCCATGTCTCCCACCACGAGGTCGGGGCGCACGCCCGCGGCGCGCAATGCTTCAGCGCCAGCATCCACTGCGATGACGCGCGCGCCTGGTGGGAGGAACTCGCGAACAAGCGCCGCTGTCGCGGGGGGAAAGACGAGCGCGACGACCACGCGTCGGCAAAACGCTTCGGTCTATTTGGAGCCTATCCGGATAGGCTCTTAGCGCTCGACGTTCGTTCGTGCCGTGTGCGGTCCCTGGCGCTGCTTTGCGCGTTGCTCATCGCAGGGTGCACGAACGCGCCTCCCGCACAGGTGGGTGCGAGGGTGGACCCGCCGCCAGACGGCGGGGGATCCGCCGTGTGCCACTCGCAGTCGGCGGCGCAAGTCGCCGTGCCTTTCCGCGCGGTGGCCGTGAACGAATCGGGCGGTCGGGGGCCAGGCATCTACCGCTTGGACCACGACTCGTTCTTGTGGGTGTGGGCGGACCACCACGACACGCTGCGGCAGGACCGCGTCACGCGCTTGAACAGCGTGGACGTGTACCGTGAGCCGTCCGCTTCTGCCCCGTTGGTTGTCTGCACGCGCGTGGACATCGCTGCGCCCACTGAGGTGGACGGCACGCACCGCTCTTACGCGGTCGCCGCGACGTTCCAAGCGACGTCAGGGCTCCCAAACGGCTCCGTGCGGCTTGTCGTGAATTGGTTCATCGGTTGCCCGTGCCCGTCACCGCCCACTGGCAATGCGACGGCGACGTTCGACGAGTGATGCTCCAGAAGCGTCATCGCCCCTCTGATGGCCTGGCGCCTCATGCGCCGTGCGCTGGTCATCGCCATTCTCGCTTCTGTGTTCCTGGCGGGTTGCGCTGTGCGCGGCGAAAAGCAGGATCCCTTCGCGTACACGAAGAAGCCGCTCTACACGGGCCACTTCGACCTCGCGGACATGCGCGACGGGGCGGACTCCCAGGAGTTCCGGGTGGAGGACGGCAGCATCCCTTCGGTGCATGTCCGTGCGTGGATGAACATGACCTCAGGCGGCGCGGCGCGCCTGGATGTCGTGGATTCGTCTGGTCGCCTCGTTTGGACGACGTCGAGCACTGGGGAAACGAACGCAGCCACGAACCTTGGCACTTGGACCGTGAATGTCAACGCGCTCTCGGGGGCGACTGGCACCATCGATGTCGTGGCGGCGCGGCGCTGATCACTTGATGAGCGCTTGCACGCCGCGGAACGCAGGATGTTTCGAGTGCCCCATCAGCTCGAAGAGCGCCATCTCCACGGTGGACGGTTCGGCACCGTGCTTGTGCGCACGCGCGAGCCCCGCTTGCCTATTCTGCTCAGTGCGCGAGCCGACCGCGTCCTCCACAAGGTGGACCGCATAGTCCGACTCGACGAGGTCAAGGGCGGTCTGCAGCACGCAGATGTGAGCCTCGACGCCCGCGAGCAACACGTTGGGCCGCCGCAGCG
>JBAZZN010000047.1:0-12956 GCA_041658815.1 Thermoplasmatota archaeon | reverse complement strand
ACCGAGGTCGATCACGGCATGCGCGACCTGCGCCACCGCGACTCACGCGAGACGGGCTCCCCCGTCACGCCAGGCCAAGCGTTCAACACGACAGTGTGGGCCTACCCACAAGAGATAGTCATCGCCAAGGGGCACCGCCTGGCTCTCAGCGTGGGCGCGTCCTTCGGCATGACCGGAGCGACTGGCACGGACCCGCGCTGGATCGAGCCCGCGGGCCTCTCCCAAGGCGCCACGTTCAGCGTGAAGCTGGGCGAAGGAGGGAGCACGCTGCGATTGATCGTGCGCCCCGACGGAGCGGACGCGCTCAAGCAGGCGACGGGGGAAGCCGCGATGGCCGGCGGCGGGACTGCGCGATCGGCGATCGATACGGCGCTCCTGAGCTGAGCGCCGCTGAGGCCTACGGACAAGGGAACGTTCGTGGCCTCGTTGGTCCGTTCGTTCGTTCGTTGGAACGTTGGAACTTTCCAACGTTCTAACTTCCCAAGCCCGCCGGGTTGAACTTTGTCCTCTCCGGCGGGGTCGTTCCCCGCTGGGGCGTTCACAAGCTCTGCATTGCCCGCTTGAGGCCCTCGAATCCTTCGACGCGACGTCGCATGACGCTGGTCTCCTCGCGCTCCGCACGCATGGCCTCGTCCTTCTGGCTCAGCTCCAAGCGGAGGCGCTCGACTTCCGTTTCGGCGTTCCGAACGCGCTGGGCAGCGCCCTCCGTCGCACGCGCGGTCTCGCTCGTGAGCGCGCTGACGCGTGCTTCGCTAGCGGCGCGCTCGCGCGCGAACGCGGTTCCCAGTTCTTGGAGCCGCTGCGCGAGGGCCGCGATCTCCGCGTCCACTTCGAGCGTCGTCTCTGGGACTTGGGTTGGTGCGCTCGCATCGACGCGCATGGGGGCACCGGCGTGTCGGCGCTTGTGGCGCTTCGACTGCGCGTCCTCCGAGGCGGTCCATGGGGGGGTGTCTCGTGGGTCGTACGTCGTGATCGCATCCTCGTCGTTCGTGCCCTTCTTCCAATGGAACATAGGTGTCGGCTCCTACTGGCAGGGATGCTCTCATGTCCCCCTACTTGGCCACTTGCGAACAGCAGCGGGAACGTGCGATCGGGGAGGGGGTTCGAGTGGTTGGTCAGGCTCGTGCGCGCGTGCAAGAACGGGGGAGTGGGCTTCCCAACACTGACCGCGGGCAGGTCCGTGTCGCCACGGCGGATTCGAACTCTGGACGCGTCGCCTGATGGCGACTGCCGCCCTGTGGGCGGCTCGCGTCCTCGTTCGAATCCGGCCTGGCCTTCGTCTTCTTGCCCCAGCCGCGGCTGGGGCAAGAAGCGGGCCAGGCCGGATTCGAACCGGCGGCGAACAGATTAAGAGTCTGTCCCCTTAACCTAGCTAGGGTACTGGCCCAACGGCGCCCCGTCGAGGAAATCCTCGGGGAAGGCGAGCCTGCGAAGCCGCTCCCCCTATTTGGCCGTTTTGTCGCTCAAGAAATGACGATCCCAGTGGGCGTCGCGGCCGCGTCGTAGAGCACTTGCGCGTCACCCGTGCCACGGTCGTCCACGTAGAGTTGGAGCCCCGCGCTCAACATGGCGTTGAGGTGCGTGAACGTGACGTCCAGTTCTTGGGGAGCACCAAGACCGGTGAACGTGACGTCGCGCTGTGCGATGGGGTTCGCGATGTCGCCGAACGCGTTCGTGTCGTAGAGGGCGACGCGCAGCGTCGTGGTTCCTGGCGCGTGCGCGCTCGTCACCCAAAGCTTCGCGGTGACCGTCGCGTCGTCGAGCTTGAGCGTGCGCCCGTTGGACGTGAGGAGCCAGTGCGCGTCCCAGACGGTGCCCGAGTTTGCCCCGTGCTGCGTGGCGCCGTTGAGCGCGACGAATGGCACGGGGTACGCGGGTGGAGCTTGCGTTAGCGTGTCGCCGGTCACGACGAAGCCAGTCACGAGGTCCGCGCTCTGCACGGGCGAGGCGCCGTGCGCGTAGTACGTGCCCGTGAGCTTGATCGCTGGCGTCGGCGGGACTGGGCCTGCGGGGCACGCGAGCGCTGGACCTTCGACGTTGCCAAGCGCAGCGTAGAGGGAGGGCCCGCACGTTTGTCGCGCCACGCTCGATAGCTGCGTCCACGAGTTGGGGCCACTCGTGGTGCACGCGTTGATGCAGCCGTCCGCGTACGCGACGAGCACGCGCCCGTTCGCGTCGCTGGCAATTCCGATGAAGTCGAGGAGGTTGCGGCCCGCGGACCCGCCAGAGCCCAATGGGTCGCACGTGGTGCCGTTCGTGCAGATCCAACCGCGCTGCACGGGGTCGCTGGTGGCCTTAGTGACGGTCCACGTGACGCCCGCGTCCAGCGTGCTGGCCACGTAGAGGTCCCACGTGCCAGTGAAGCTGCTCGTGAAGCCGCCAGTCTTGGTGGAGCCTAAGAACGCGATGGCGGCGCGTTCGTCGTCGCCCGCTATGGCTGTGATGAAGCTCGCCGTGCCAAGGCCAGCGATGGCGCTGAGGTCCCTCGTTGGACCCCACGTCGTGCCTTGTGTTTTTGATAGCGCTACGCGTGCGTGGTTGTCGCTGCCAAGCCATGAGCCGTACACCCAGCCGCTGGGCGTGGTCGCGACGCTGGGGTCGTTGAAGCCGCCGGCCACGGTCGAGTCCGCCAGCTTCTTCGTCGTCCACGTGAGGCCGTTGTCGGTGCTCACCATGACGGCTTGGTTGGCGCCACAGTTCTTGGCGGGCACGTAGGCCGTGCCGTCGGGCGCGACCTTCACGTGGCCCACCGCGTTCGTGCAGGCGGTGCTGATGAGGGTCGGTGGGTTGAACGTGATGCCGCCGTTCCAGCTCGTGGCGCATTCCTGCACTACGCCTTGCGCGCAGTAGTACACGGCGCGCGAGTACGTGGCCGCGGGTGGGGTGGGGGCGTGGTACGCGCCCGAGCCGATCGTCTCGTGGTCGAAGGCGGGCGCAGTGCACGAGTCCACCATCGGCGTCCACGTGAGGCCGTCGTCATCCGTGTAGAAGAGGAGGCTACAGTCGTTCTCTAGCCCGCCTGCGAACGTGCGGCCAGTGGTCGTGTCCGTCCACGCGATTGGGTCCACGTTCCCGATGAAAGGAGTGAGCGACGACGCGACGTTCGTCCACGAGGCGCTCGCGGGGGCTGTGCTATCATCGAAGGTGACCTTGAGCGTCTGAGCGAGTGCTTGGACGAACACGGCTCCGGTGGCTTGGTTCACGCCGATGCTGGGCTCTCCGCCGCTTCCTCCAAGGCCGCCTTGTGCCGCGTAGTTCGCGTACGCGACTGGCGTTGGAGCTGGTCCTGCGGCTTCGCTCGCTTGGAGCGACGCGGGAAGTAATAGGGCGAGGGAGAGAGCGGCTACGGCTACCACGGTGGGGGAACGCAGGGGAAATGCCTCCTCAGTGGGGCAGACCCCTCCGCGTGCCTTGAAGCCTCTCCCTCAAGACTTGTCGCTTGGGCTCGTGCGTCAGTAGCGCCGGCCGCCGCCAGAGTAGGATTGCGAGCGCTGGGGCCCGCGTCCGCCATAGCCACGCTGCTGGCCGCCGGGGCGCTGGTGCACGGCGCTGGGGCGCGAGGACGAGCCGGGGCGGTGGTGCCCGCCGCCGTTCGAGTAAGCACCGCGGGGGGGCGCGCCGCGGTCCACGTGCGCGGGGTCGGGCGGGGGAAGCGCTCGGACGGGGCCGATGTCGTAGCGCTCCATGCGGATGCCCGAGATGCGTTCGACGGCGCGTGCGTCCTTCTCTTCTCCGTGCTCCACGAAGAGGAACGAGCGGCCCGTCTTTCCCGCGCGGCCCGTGCGGCCGATGCGGTGCACGTAGTCCTCGTTCACCATTGGGAAGTCGAAGTTGATGACGTGCGTGATCTCCTTGACGTCGAGGCCACGAGCCGCGACGTCCGTCGCGACGAGGTGGTCGAACGCGCCTTGGCGGAAGTCCGCCATGACGCGGTCGCGCGCGTTCTGCGAGAGGTTGCCTTGCAGAGCGTCGCTGCGGAAGCCCAGGGCGTTCAGGCGCTTGGCGAGGCGCTTTGCGCCGTGCTTGGTGCGCGTGAAGATGAGGCTGCGCTCTGGCTTCTCCTTCTCGAGGAGACCAACGAGCTGCGTGATCTTGTCGCCGCGCACGATGACCTCGAACTGCTCGGTGAGTTCCGTCGCCGTGGGGCCCGTCTCGGCGCGCACGGCCTGCGGCTCGCGGAGATATCGTTCTGCGAGGCGCTTGATCTCGGGCGGGATGGTCGCGCTGAAGAGCATCGTTTGGCGACGCTTGGGCAAGAAGCCGAAGATCTTGTCAATGTCGCGGATGAAGCCCATGTCGAGCATGCGGTCGGCCTCGTCGAGCACGACGTGCTTGACCATGCTGACGTCGGCCTCGCGCCGCTGCAGCAGGTCGAGGAGGCGCCCGGGGCAAGCGACGATGCACGTCACGTTCCCACGGCGCAGCATCGCGAGCTGGTTGCCGAAGCCGACGCCGCCATAGACCGCGGCGGCCTTGAACGGTGTGCCGGCGGCCATCTTGTTGAGTTCCTCCACGATCTGGTTGGCCAGCTCGCGCGTGGGTGCGAGGACGAGCGTCTGCGGGGGACCGCGGCCCAGCTTCGTGTCCTCGATGATGGGCAAGCCGAACGCGAGCGTCTTGCCCGTGCCGGTCTGCGCTTGGCCGATGAGGTCCTCGCCTTGGAGGAGGATAGGGATGGAGAGCGCCTGGATGGGCGTTGGTGTGTCGAAGCCGCGCGCCTTGACGGCGGCGAGGCTGTGGGCCTTGAGCCCGAGCTTGTCGAATGTGGTGTTCATGGTGATTTCTCACTGGTGAAACGCGATCAGCGTCCGTATCGCCAGCATCGCCGTGAAGACCACGGCGCGGAGGACGGCCCGCCCAGATCGTCAGAAAAGGGGGCGATGGGGCTCGTCGTGCTCGGAATTGACTTGTCTCGGACTTGGCGAGAGGCTCATCCCACTTAAAGGCTCGTTTGCTGGTGTGGTGACCGAGTCGGGGGAATACGGGTGTCGAACCGTGACATCTGTCTTCCCCATTCGCCTCGTTCGCGGGCGTGGCGATGAGGCCTTGTATCCCGACAGCTCTTGTCGGGCGTTCGGGACGCCGCATGAAGACGGAAACGCCTCCAGAGACCGCCGCAGCCATCGCCGAGTTGGCGCGGCTGCGCGAGATGGATGCGTTCCGCACGCGATTCCTGAACATGGCGGCGCACGAGCTGAACACGCCGCTCACCCCGCTTCGCCTCCAGATGCACCTCCTGCTTTCTGGCGGCCTGGGTGCCCTCGACGAGAAGCAGCGGCAAGCGGTGGAGGTCGCCAACCGCAATGTGGGCCGCCTCTCCGCGGTGGTCAAGGAGATGCTCGAAGTCGCGCGCATGGAGGGTGGCGGCCTCCGTTTCCATGTCGAGACATTCGCGCTCGCCGATGCTGTGAAAGAAGCCGTGGAGTCGTTCGACGAAGTCGCGCGGGGCATCGGTGTGACGCTGAAGGCCAACGTGCCGCCGGAGATCATCGTGAAGACGGACCGCCAGCGCCTAGTCCAGGTCTTCCTCAACCTCATTTCGAACGCACTCAAGTTCACGCCCGCGGGCGGCCAAGTCACGCTTTCGGCCCGATCCAGCGGCAACCACCTGACCCTCGACGTGAAGGACACTGGCGTGGGGCTCACGCAAGAGCAGATCTCGCGGCTCTTCCAACCGTTCACGCAAGTCCATGAGGACGTGATGACGGTCGAAGGGGCCGGCTTGGGGCTGTACATCTGCCGTGGGCTCGTGGAAGCGATGGGCGGCACCATCGTTTGCCTCTCGGATGGCCCCGGCAAGGGAAGCACGTTCCGCATCGTGATGCCGCTCAGCCACGAGGAGGTCATCTCGATGCTGGCACCACACGCTCTCCCTCGCGAGGACCCCCGGGAGGCCGCGCAACGCAGGCTGCGCGAGCTGATCTGAGCCCTCCGAAGCTATTTGTCCACCCTCCGCCGTCGCGAAAAGCATGGATTTCCAACTCACCGACGAACAAGTCGCCATCCAACGGATGGTCCGCGAGTTCGCCCAGAACGAGGTCGCGCCAGAGATCGGCCTCATCGAGGAGAAGGGCGTCTGGAACTCGTCCGTCCTCAAGAAGGCCGCAGAATTGGGCCTGGCGGGCATGACGATCCCCACCGAGTTCGGCGGCACTGGGCTCGACACGATCAGCTACAACCTGGCCATCCAGGAGCTATCACGCATCAATGGGAGCGTCGGCATCACGTTCGCCGCGCACTGCGGCCTGGGCTCGTCGCACATCAACATCATGGGCACGCGCGAACAGAAAGCGAAGTACTTGCCCAAGCTCGCAAGCGGCGAGCACTGGGGCGCGTGGGGGCTCACTGAGCCTGGCGCTGGCAGCGATGCGGCGGGGCTCGCCACGATCGCGACCCGGGACACGGCCGAATCGCGCGCGGCGGCTGCGGCCGCTGGGCGCGACTCGGCCTATCGCGGTCCGTCTGTCTCTGCGGACCGCGATGGAGACGGCTGGACGCTCAACGGCCAGAAGGTGTTCTGCACGAACGGGCACTTCGCGAACACGTTCACGCTCATGGCGAAGACGGACCCCGCGAAGGGCGCGAAGGGCATCACAGCCTTCGTCATCGAGAAGGGCGCGAAGGGCCTCGTGCTGGGCAAGCTCGAAGAGAAGCTTGGCTTGCATGGGAGCTCGACGTCACAGATCTTCCTTGAGGACTGCTGGGTCAGCGACTCGCAAGTGCTCGGCTTGCAGCCTGGACTTGGCGCGGGGTTCACGGGCGCCATGAGAACACTTGACGCAGGACGCATCGCCATCGGCTCGCTAGCGCTTGGCATGGCGCAAGGCGCCTACGAGACGGCGCTGGCGTACGCGAAGGAGCGCCAGCAGTTCGGCAAGCCCATCGGCAGCTTCCAGGGCATCCAGTTCAAACTCGCGAGCATGGCGACGGAGCTGGACGCCGCGCGCCTCCTCCTCCTGCGCGCCGCTTGGCTCAAGGACCAAGGCCGCGATTTCTCGATGGCGGCCAGCATGGGCAAGGTTTACGCCAGCGAGGCCGCCATGAGGGCCGCGACCGAGTGCATCCAGATCCTGGGCGGGAATGGATACACGACGGACTACCCAGTCGAGCGACATTTCCGCGACATCAAGCTCTGCGAGATCGGCGAGGGAAGCAGCGAAGTCCAGCGCATGGTCATCGCGAAGGCGATCGGCCTACCAGTGGGCCGGTGAAGCACGGCATAGCTGGTCGCCTGGCTGACGCAAGAAACAGGGGAGTCAACTCTGGGGGGTAAACCCCCCAGACCCCCCTTTTGGCAATCCACCGCCGTGCGTTCCTTTCCCCCAGAACGCACGGCGGGGCTAGCGGATTGCGTCGTTGGTTCCCGGTTGGCCGGGTCGGCAATGGCACAGAATGCCACAGGTCCAAGACGCGCGTTGTTTGCAGTCACTTCAGAGCGAGGAGGCTTGGAGATCAGCGCACCGTCGCGTCCTGGACGAAGCTGAAGGACGATGGTACAAGCATATCATCTTTCGTCCAACCATTGTTATGTTGCCCGGCGCGGGCGGGTGAAGACCGTCAGTGTGACGGCCCCGAGCAGGGTCAGCCCGAATGTGACGGCTGCAAGGGTCGGTTCCATCGACAGGTCGCACGGGACCGTGAGGGGTCTGAGGCCACAGCCAAAGCCGGTGTAATCTGGCCCAAAGTAATCGAGCGCATCGTTCACGAGGTAGTACGTGATAGCGACCGCAATGCCGACCCACGCGACGCGGGAGAGGCCCGCCTCGCGCCGTTGACGGAGCCCCTCGAGCAAGATGAGCGCGAGGGCCGCCATACCAGCATGGCCCACGAGGAGGATCGTGTTGAGTGATAGCGTTCCACCGCTGAGGAAGTCGAGCGTGCCAAACGATGGCGCGTAGGCCAGGAGCACGTACACGGTCCACAAGCCCACTTGGACGTTGCCCACGTACCCAAGCGCCTCGAGCGTCGCGCTTGGCCGCTTCAGCCAGTACGCGAGCAGCGCCAGTTCGGCCCACAGCACCGCGAGGGGGCTATCGGGCACGAAGAGCCAGAAGAACCACGGCGTCCCTGCGAACTGGTCGCGATAGTAGTAGAACCCGTACACGATGCCAACGAGGTTGATGACTCCGATTAGGAGCGCCCACCACCGGTGCTTCTTGAAGTAGCCAAACACCTCGACTTGATCCACGGCGCCTCGGAGGCTTGGCCGCTCAGATAACTCCTGCCGAGCACGCCCACGGGCAGATAGTTTTTAGAACGGGAGGCCGCCATGCGAGCGAGCATGCGCAACCCCGAGGATGTGGTCCTGGCCGCCGCGACCCGCACGCCGATCGGCAAGTTCGGCGGCGCGTTCAAGGACCTCAAGGCGACGGAACTTGGCGTCGTCGCGCTCCGCGAGACCGTCGCGCGCTCCGGCGTCCCAGTGGCCGCATTCGACGAGGTCATCATCGGCCAGGTCGTGCAGGCCGGCAACGGCCAGAACCCCGCGCGCCAAGCCGCCCTCGGGGCGGGCCTGCCAGACACTTTGCCCGCGGTCACCGTGAACAAGGTCTGCGGCTCCTCCCTCAAGGCCGTCGTCCTCGCCGCGCAAGCCATCCGCAGCGGGGACGCCTCGCTCGTCCTCGCGGGCGGCTGCGAGAGCATGAGCAGCGCGCCTTACCTCCTGCCAAGGGCACGCTTTGGCTACAAGTACGGCAACGCGACCTTCGTGGACTCGCTCTACAATGATGGGCTGATGGACGCGTACTCGCAAATCGCGATGGGCGAGACCGGCGAGGTCGTCGCCGACGAGTACCACATCACTCGTGCCCAAGCCGACGAGTTCGCCGTGCGCTCGCACAAGCTCGCGCAGAAGGCCACCGAGTCCGGCTGGTTCAAGAAAGAGATCGTGCCCGTCGAGGTCACGAGCGGCAAGACGAAGACCATCGTGACCACCGACGAAGGCATCCGGCCTGATAGCAGCGCCGAGTCGCTGGGCAGACTCAAGGGCGCGTTCCGGCCAGACGGCAAGGTCACGGCGGGCAACGCGTCCCAGATGAGTGACGGCGCCAGCGCCATCGTCGTCGCTTCCCGCAAGGCCGCAGAGGAGCGGGGAATGGAGGTCCTCGCGAAGTACGTCGCCTCGACCACCTCGGGAGTCGCGCCCATGCGCGTGATGGCAGCGCCCATCCCCAGCGTCCAAGCGCTCCTCCACAAGACCAAGCTCACCATGGACGACATCGACTTGGTGGAGCACAACGAGGCCTTCGCCACCGCGAGTTGCGCCGTGAAGGCCGCCCTCCACGTGCCAGAAGAGAAGTTCAACGTCACTGGAGGCGCAGTCGCGCTCGGGCACCCCCTTGGCGCGAGCGGCACGCGCGTGCTGGCCACGCTCCTCTACAACCTCCAGCGCACTAGTGGCAAGCGCGGCATCGCGACGATCTGCTTGGGCGGAGGAAACGCCGTCAGCGTGCTTGTCGAGCGCGAATGACGCGAACACGCGAAGACGCGAACACGCCCATCCTTTCCGTGTGTTCGTGTGTTGGCGTCTTAGCGTTAGCGGCCATGCTCAGCGGTTGCATCACGAACACCGCTGGCCCCACGACCGTGGACGTGTACAACGCTGGCTCGCAGATCGTGAAGGTCCATGTGCTGTTCAACACGAGCATAGGCCACCTCATCGAGGAGCAGGTCTTCATCGTGGGCCCCGCGAACGTGGACGAGAAGAACGTGAAGGCCACGAACGCGACTGGGAGGCTGCTGCTCGACGCGTTCACCGAGAGCGGACTGCACCTCGCGGCACCCATCAGCGTGACCATGAGCGGTGCGACGGTGAACGTGAACGTGACGGACACGACGCTGAGTGCTGCGGCGACTGGCAAGTGAGCGGACGAGCGCTCCTTCAGGTCTGCAAGCGCTTCCGCAGCGCCAGCGCTGGCAAACCCCAAACAAGCACCGTCACCACAAGCATCCACGCAAAGTGACCAAACAGCGCGAACCCAGCCTCACCAAGCGCGAGGCCACGCGTCACCTCGACCAAGTGATAGAGCGGGCTGAACCACGCGACTACCTGGACTGGAACGGGCAGGCCGCTCAGCGGGAAGAAGATGGCCGAGAAGAGGAACATCGGCGTGACTCCCAGCGTGAAGAAGAACGTGAGCTGGTCCATGTGGCGGCAGCGCACCGTGTACGAGAGGCCGATCGCCATGAACATGAACCCCGCCAGGACCGCGATGGGCGGGATGAGGAGCGCATACCACGAGTGCACGAGGCCGAACGCGCGGAGCACGAGCAGCATCACGATGCTGTAAAGGAACGCGCGAGTGGCCCCCCAAGCGAACTCGCCCGCAAGCACGTCCTCCAGCTCCGCAGGCGTGGCCATCATGCTCTCGTAGCTGCGCTCCACGAACATGCGCACATAGCTGTTCCACGCGCCTTCGAAAGCCGCCGCGTACATGACGCTCGACGCGATGAGGCCAGGCGCGATGAACTCGAGGTAGCTGTGCCCGCCGATCCCCTGCGACACGTAAGCGCCCAAGCCGAAACCAAGCGCTAGCAAGTACATGATGGGGTCCAGCAGCGACGAGAGGATCGTGCTCGGCCAGATGCGCTTGTACAACGTGACCTCGCGTTGCCACACCCGGAAGGCGAGCTTTGGGCGCACGCGGTAGCCGGAAAGATAGCTCATTCGCCCAACCCCCGCCCCGTCAGCTTAAGGAACACATCCTCCAGCGTCGCGCGCCGCACCAAGTGCCGCTCGGGCTTCACGCCGGCGCCAAGCACCGCTGATAGCATTGCTTCGCCGTCCTGGCCAAAGAGGCGCAGGTCCTCACCGAACCGCTCGTGCGCCATCGCAAGCGTGCCGACGCATGCGACGATGCGCTTGTCCTCCTCTGGCAACACAGTAATCTCGAGCGCCTCGCGCCCCAAGTGCTTCGTGACGAGATCACGCGGAGCACCCCGCTCGATGATGCGGCCCTGATCCATGATGACGAGCTGGTCGCTAAGCTTCTCGGCCTCGTCCATGTAATGCGTCGTGAGGAGGACGGTCTTGCCCTCGCGGCGCTGCTCACGGATGCGCTCCCAAAGCAGGGTGCGCGATTGGGGGTCGAGCCCCGTCGTCGGCTCATCCAGGATGAGGAGTTCAGGGTCATTGAGGAGCGCACGGGCGATGAGCAGGCGCCGCTTCATGCCGCCCGAGAGCTCGCTCACGACCGTATCACCCTTCTCCGTGAGCTGGACGTACTCGAGCAAGCGTTCGACGCGCTCGCGGAGCACGCGCCCAGTGATATCGAAAAATCGCCCATAGGAGCGCAGGTTCTCGCGCGTCGTCATGTCCTCGTCGAGGTTCGCTTCCTGCGGCACGACGCCGATGCGTCGCTTGACCTCGCGGCCGCGCTTGGAGACATCCATGCCAAGCACTTCGAGCTTTCCGCTCGTCTTGGGCGAGAGGCCGTATAGCATGCGCATCGTTGAGGACTTCCCGGCGCCGTTGGGGCCAAGGAAGCCGAACACGCTTCCCCGAGGCACCACGAAGTCGATGCCCCGGACCGCTTGCACGTCGCCGTAAGACTTCACGAGCCCACGCGCGACGACGGCGTCCACCACACGATCGCCGACGTGGCTCGCCCGCATGAGCCTTCGCACCCTGCATTGATTTATGCGGACCATCGGGCTTCACGAGCGCATGGGCCTCAAGGAAGCGCAGGAGTTCCTCCGGCAGAAGGGAATCGACGGCTGGCTCGTCTTCGACTTCCACGGCTCGAACCCCATCCTCAAGCGCGTGCTTGGCGAGCGCCAGTTGACGCGCCGAGTGTACTACTGGATCCCAGCCGAAGGACAGCCCACGCTCATCGCGAGCGCGGTGGATCACGCGCACTGGAAAGACATCAGCCCCGCGCGCTCGTACACGCACCGAGCCAGCATGCTCGACGCGCTCTCGGACGTGCTGAAAGCCGCCCGCACCATCGCGATGGAGTACGCCCCCGGCGGCACACTACCATACATGTCGCGCGTGGACGGCGGCACGCTCGACCTCGTGCGCGGCCTCGGGAAGAACATCGTCCCCAGTGCTGACCTCTACCAGTTCGCTTACGCGCGCCTGAGCGACCCCGAACTCGCGACGCACCGCAAGGCCGCCAAGATCCTCGACGAGTCCAAGGACGCGGCCTTCGCGCACGCCTTCAGCGAGGCGCTAGCCGGACGCAAGGTCACAGAGCATGACGTGCAGCAGCTCCTCGTCAAGAAGTTCGCTGAGGCGGGACTCGTGTTCGATCACGCGCCCATCGTCGCCACGAACGAGCACGCTGGTGATCCACACTACGCGCCCCTTGCGACCGGCTCGTCCGTCATCCGCAAGCACGACTGGCTCCTCATCGACCTCTGGGGCAAGCTCGCGGCACCCGGCTCCATCTACGCAGACATCACATGGACGGGCTTCGCGGGCAAGGCGAGCGACGTGCCGCAGCGGCACGTGGAGGTCTTCGAAGCGGTGCGAGACGCGCGCGACGCGGGAGTCACCCACATGGAAGGCGCTGCCAAGAAAGGCAAGCCCACCACGGGCGCCGAGACGGACCACGCCGTGCGTGAGTTCCTCGTCAAGCGCAACCTAGCACAGTGGTTCACGCACCGCACAGGCCACAGCGTCGGCTACGAAGTGCACAGCGAAGGCGCGAACCTCGACGGCTTCGAGACATACGACACGCGCGAACTGATCCCCGGCCTCCTCGTCACAGTGGAGCCAGGCGTGTACTTCCCAGAATTCGGCGTGAGGAACGAGATCGACGTCTTCATCGGGAAGGACCTGCGGCCCGAAGTCACGACGCGCGCTCAGACGAAGATCGTGGTTGCCTGAGCGCGCGCCTTGGTCCTCGCTGCGCTGCGGTCACGACGCGCGCTCAGAAGGCAATCGTGACGCCCTGAAGCGCATCAGCCGCGTCGCGACCGCGACGCCAGCCAAGCGCGGCGGACCCTCTTGG
>JBAZZN010000046.1:0-12984 GCA_041658815.1 Thermoplasmatota archaeon | reverse complement strand
AGCAACCAACGGCCGGTGCGGAGCCCAACATCGCCATCGCGAAGGACGGCACCATCTTCATCACGGCGGTCGCGGGCTCGCAAGAGAAGCCCAATGCGCTGCAAGGCGCGGCGTGGCTCTGGCGGAGCAAGGACCATGGAGCGACGTGGGACACGCTCCGCTCGCCCCAGCGCGACACGCCGCTTGGATCGCTTCCCATGACAAGGAGGCCGTTTGGCAGCAGCGACGCGGACGTCGTCACGAGCACGGACGGCTGGGTGTACTACTCTGACTGGTGGATCGCGCGCGGCCCCATCGTGGCGCCCGTCGGGCTCCCGATATCGCCTGGGAACTACCTCGTGGAGCGCAGCAACGACGCCGGCGCGACCTGGCAGAGCGCCCCCATCACGACGATCGACGCGGCCACCAGCGTGGACCGACAATGGCTCGTGGCTGGCGACAACGGCACGCTGGGCCTCTTCTACGCGTACTTTCACCCAGTGCAGAACGTGGTGCGCAACGCTGGCGACCCCTTCAGCCGCGCGGACGGGATCATGAGCATCGAGGCCGTGTGGAGCCACGACCACGGTGCAAGCTGGTCGAACCCCACGGTGGTCGTGCCGCCGCAGAGCATGGCTGATTACCAGATCGCGCACCCGCGTTTCCTCGGGAACCACACGTTCGTCATGCCGCTTGGCTGGACTGATGATAGCTACGGCACGGACGCGTGGAAGGACCCCGCACAAGTGCGCTTGTACGTCACGCGCGACGATGGTGCGTCGTGGCTGGGAAGCAAGGTCGCGGACGTGCCGCAGGGCTTCGACAACCTGTGGGCCGTGCAAGGCGCCGCTGATGAGACTGGGCGCGTTTCCGTCGCCTGGGCCGCGCGGACGAACGCGACGATGACCGTCTTCCTCAGTGAGTCCACGGACCTCGGAAGAAGCTGGACGATGCCCCTCGCGCTTCGCAACGAGGGCCTCAACTTCTTGCCTTGGGTCGCCGCGCGCGGTGACGGCGAACTTGCGGTGGCGTGGTACGGCGGCGATAGCACTGGCGAACCCATGAAGGCGGACGCCAAAGCGGCGTGGTATCCGTACGTGGCGCACCGACCGGCCGCGGGCCAGCCGTTCTCGCTCACGACGATGAGCGTTTCGCCCATCAAGACCGGACCGCTTTGCCCCAAGGGCGCCGCGTGCGGATCCGACCGCGAGATCCTTGATTACCTCAGCATCGCGTTCGACGCCGATGGTGATCTGCACGCCGCGTTCGCGCGTTCGCGCGACGTGAACGGCGCGAAGGCGGGGCTCGTGATGTACGCTGGCGCCGTGGCTCAGCCATAGACGTTGCGTCGGTGGCCGATCAGGTGCGCGAGGATCCTAAGAACGACGACTCTGGTGGGTGAACCCCCCAGACCCCCCGTCTAGCAACCGCTCCACTTGCTCACGAAGCGCGGGCATGGGCTCCTCGTTCACGAGCATGACGTCCGCGAGGGCGATGACGCGGCCGATGCCCCAGCCAAGCTCGCGTTCGTCGCGCGCGATGAACTCGCCCTCGTCCTTCACGTCGTCCTCGCGCTTGCGTGCGATGAGGCGGCGCATGCGCGTGGGGCGCGAGGCGTGGACGGCCACGAGCGTGAAGTCGTGCCCGAGGCGGTGGCGGAAGACTTCGAGCTCGGCCTCGCTCCTCACGCCGTCGATGATGCCGACGGCGGGCTTGAGGTGCAGCAGCCGGTCCACGGTCTTCTCGGCCCACACACCGGAACCGTAGTCCGTTCGCATCTGCATGGCGACCTCGGCCACGCTGCCCGAATCGATCGGGAGCCCGCGGCGGCGGACCTCCTCCCAAATGAAGTCACCCATGCGCAGGACGGGAATGTCGCGCGTGCGCGCGACCTCGACGGCGACGGACTTCCCGGCGCCGGGCATCCCAGTGAAGGCGAGGACTCGCATGCGCGGCGCAACGTGGGAAGCTGGGAAAAGGGCTTGCCTCGTAGCACCCGTCCAGCCGCGCCGCAGCGCGGTGGCGAGCGGGGGTTTCAGGGGGCAGCAAGCCCCCTGACGTCCTCGTCGGGGGGCCTCTCGTTGGATGCGCCACGTCCATGGGCTTACTGGTAGGAAGGGCTTGGTTGTGCAAAGCCCCCGAGCCTCTCGTCGTTCTACGTTGGGAACGTGAAGTCGGCTGCGTTCAGGAAGAAACCGGACGGGTAGTCCGCGGCCTCCCACCCGGAGCGTAATATCTGGTAGTTCCCCGCGCCGTATGGCGCCTCAATGGAACCGGGGGAGGGTTGGTCAGGGATCCAGCAGGGACATGCCACTGTGTGTCCTGGGCCACTGAGCGTGTAGGTTCCATTCCACTCACGCGCAGACATGCCGGCGTAGCCTGTGAGCTGGCCCGCAACCGTGAAGTTCGTCGTGCTGTTCTCAGCGTAATGCGCGGTTGCCTGAGTCGTGTCGAGACCAATGAATGTGGTGGAGTTGGCACCCGCGGGTGATGGCAGGAGGAGGAACGCGGTGGACCCGGAGGAGTCAGCGCCGACCGTGATCGGGCTCGTTGAGTTGACGAAACCAGCCCAAGCAGTGGCACCACCGTTCCCCCAGAAGACGACGTAGTAGTCGCCATCCGGAACGTGGATCCCCCCCTCGATCTTTGCAGTGAAGGCCGCATGGCTTGCGGGATGTGTAGATTGCCAGAGGGTGGTCGAACCGGAGTGGACACCAATCGATACTAGGTTGGAACTGAAGAGCATATCCTCAGCTTGGCGTCGGACCAGATTCTTCTGGGCGTCGTAGAGGGCTCCTCCCGCTCCCGCTGATGAATTGGCAGTCAGGGAGACTTCGAGAGTGATCGTGCCGTTCAGGTGCAGCTTCGCCGAGACCCAACCAGGACTCGTTCCCGTCGTGGTGAACCCTGGGGCAGCGCCAGCAGCGACGGAAGTTGGAACTGACAGACCCGCGACGATGAGGAGAGACAAAGTGAATGTCTGTGCTCGATGATCTTCTTCGGAAGGCATATGCACCCCCCCATGCTGAAGTGTGCGGGGAACCTCATGAAACCTCGCTCGATTCTGCTCCTGCTGATTGCGCTGACACTGACAATCACGGGCATCTCGATCACACAACCGGCGGCCGCGCTGCAATCGCCAGCGCCAGGCCACTTGGTCATCACGAACAATCTCGCGCTCAACCCCGACGGGACGTGCTCGGGGGACATCACGCTCAACTACGGGTTCAAATCGACTGACCTGGCTGGCCGAGCGAACTACTCCACAGACCAAACATGCGCAATCAACCCACAATGGCAGATCCGCAGCCCTCCTGTGACCATGCCTGTACTCGGCAAGCACGTCATCACGAACGACAACTGGTTCTGGGTCCAGCAGAACGGTAACTACCCCCCCAACGTTGGAAGTTGGGCTTGGCACTACACAGGCCTTAGAGTCTCTTCGACATACCTCGTGACAGGTGGACCTTGCGGAGTCCTCCCAGTGACCTCGGAGACCAGCGAGTGGACGTATGACGGTTCACCCGCGACCGGGTTCTTCGTCCTAGACACGACGGCGGCAGGTCCAACGGACTGCCCACAATGGAACAAAGACAAGTGGTGGTGCAACAGCCCCACTTACATCTGCGACAACGGCAGTTGGACGCCCACCGCTGTCATTCAACAAACGGCATCGGACGGACTGAGCGGATGGTGCTACTCGGCTAAGATGCAGCACTACCCCGGGGTCAATCATGACGGCCCCTATGTTGAGATTCCCTCCGATTACTGTGAGTGGACACCAGAATCCCTCACGGATGGCGTATGGCAGGAGGACCTGATCCACTTGCTCTCGTCGGTGGGCCCGGGTCAGTCAGCCAACTTCATCGTGAACTGACGTCGCCGGACAGCAAAGGCTTGTGCTGTCGCGCCGCAATCTTCGCAGCAGCACAGACCGCTCCCCTCGGCATGTTTGCGCCGCCAACACCCGCCATCTACTTCTCCGGAAGCAGGCTCATCCCCACGTCGCCCCATGCCCTCGCTCATCCCCCCGGTCCTGCACCCCCTCGTGCTGCTCGCTGGTTGGTACGGCGGGGCGCTCGTGTACGAGTACGGCGTGAACGTGCCTCATGCGCTCGTGAACGCGACCGGCTAGAGAGTCGTCCCGCTCGTCTGCGTCACGATGCGGATGGCGTCCCCACTGGAGTCCTCGCCCCACGTGATGGCGGCGCGGCCGTCCGGCATGGCGCGGGCGGTCAAGAAGTCGCCGATGTTGGGGCGGGAGGTGATGGCTCCGACGTGCGCGGGCACGTCGCTGACCTGCGTCGTCACGACTAGCGGCGTCGTGGAGAGGGCGTCCTGCGTCATGCTGTAGTACGTGTGCCAGACACCGGCCGTGTTGTCGGCAGCGCGGTCGCTCTTGATGTACGCGACGCCAAGGTGGCCAGCGGCGCCTGCGACGGCCCACGGCAGCATGGTGGAGCCGGCGCCGGCGGCGACGAGGGTGCGGGGGGCGCTCCAGGAGTCGCCGCCGTCCGTCGAGACCGCGTAGCGGATGGGGTTGTGATAGCTGACTATGCCTTCGGACCAGAGCACGTACAAGTTGCCTGCGGCGTCCGCGGCGACGCTTGGGAACATGTTCTGGCCCCACTCGGGCGTCTCAGCAACGAGGTGGTCGGCCCACGTCGCGCCGTGATCATTCGATGTCGTGACGAAGATGGCGGCGCCCACGCGCACGGGGGAAACGCCTGCGTGCCCCACGAAGATGCCAGCGACCTCGCTTGCGGGGCCATCGCCGTGCCCGAACGCGAGCACGTGCTGGCTCGTGTACACAAGCGGTCCGGGCGGGTACTGGCCCGCACCGGCGATGTGCGTGGGGAGCCACGTCTTGCCGCCGTCCGTGCTCTTCGAGCCCCAGTAGCCAGACTCGAGTTGATTGTAGATGAGGTAGTAAGCGCTGTTCTCGTCAGCCGCCAGCCACATGCGATCGTTGGCGAGCGTGCCGCTCGCGATGGGGAAGGGCGAACTCCAGTGGGAACCGCGGTCCGATGAGGTCCATGCAGTGATGGAGACGGCGCTCAGGTCCACGACGACCGTCGTGCCGTCAGGCGCCATCATGAGGTCGGAGTCGCCGCCGCCCACCGCGAATGGCGGGGGCGAGACATCCTGGAAGGCCCCCGAGGACGTCTGGCGCCACACGATCGTGGGCTCGCTGCCGGCCGTCTGCACGAATACGCCAGTCGGCGCCGCCACGAGGAGCTGCCCATCGGGCGCGACCCACAAGGACGGCTCAGGGTGGTACCCCGCGATGCGCGAGGGCAAACCGAACGCGGGATCCGTGGGGCCGGAGGCGGCGGCCCCAGCCGCGAGAGCACCAACGAGGACAAGGAGGGGAAACATGGCGCGGAGTGTCATAGGGCAGCCTCCCTTTCCCCGAGGAAACTCTAGGCCTTAACCGTTCTCGTGAGCCGCTTGTCTGAGTGCGTCCTCGACTTGCTCCACGTGCTCCCCGCCAAGCGCGCCCGCCCACTTCTTGACGGGGTCGCCATCCTGGAACATGATTACGGTGGGGACGACTGTGATATCGTACGTCTCCCAAACCGGCAGGTCCTCGTCCGAGACGTCCACGATCCATGCGTCGGGGATGCGCTGGAAGAGGGGCGTGAACCGCTGGCAGTAGCCGCACCAATCCGCGAAGAAGAGGACGGCCGTGCGACCGGCGGGAAGGGCCGAGGCATCGAAGCGAGCGCCGTCGAGTCGTTGGGCCACGCGGACGCGTCTTGTGCGATTCGTATTTGAGGCTATCTCGGCTCTCGCCTCCCATCATCGTGCCCGGACCCCGCCGCGGTTCGCACGTCGTTCGGTTGCACGCGCCGCGACCACCCCCCGGAGTGTGGGGGGAATCGCCAAACGAGGGGCCCGCCGAGCGTCGCTCCCCGGCAGCTTCCATTGGCTGTCCGTGGAGGGTGCATCATGAACGACCTCCTCAGCGTAGCTTCCCGACGCCTCATCTTCGAATGCGTGACGGCCCATCCTGGCGCGCACCTGCGTGACGTGGCGCGGCGCTGCGCGCTGCCGCTTGGCACGACGCTCTATCACTTGGACACACTGGCGGACGCGTCCTTCGTGCACGCGCGCCGTGACGGGCGCTACAAGCGGTACTTCACTGCCAGCGCCATGGGCCGCCGCGACAAGGACGTCATCAGTGTCCTCCGTCACGAGACACCGCGGCGCATCGTGCAAGTGCTCCTGGACAGCGAGCCGTTGACGCAGCGTGAGTTGTGCGATGCACTCGGCGTGTCACGTTCAACGCTCAGCTTCCACGCAGCCTCCCTCGTCACGCAAGGCATCATCGAGCGCATCGAGGTGCGCCCCGAGCGCAAGTACTCGGTGCTCGAACGCGACATCGTCGTGGATCTGTTCACAAGGTTCGGTTCGTCGCTCGAACCCACGATGGCGGTCCCCGTCAGCATGCCAACGCTGATCGCGCCAGTGAACGCGGAGGTCGAGGTGCACGCATGATGGGGGAGAGCACGGCCGTTCCCATCCGCTTCAATGGCCTGAAGAACGCGGAGAACGTCGTCTTCTTCGGCAACAACCTTGGCGTCGAGTGCCAACGGTGTGGCGCATACAACCAGACGTCGATGGGTCACAAGTACTGCTCGCTCGTCTCTTGCCCCATTGCGCTACGCGAGTTCAAGCGACGAAAGAGGAAGCGCACGAGCTTGCTTGAAAGCGGCTCAGCTCCGCTTGCGTAGGGGCAGCACGATGTCGAGGATGCCGTTGCGGAACGTAGCGACGGCGGCTTCCTCGTCAACGGGACATGGCAACGAGACGCCCTTCCGCAGCGCAGCCGGGCCCTCACCCAGCCCAATGAAGAGCTTGTCGTCTGCGAGGGTCACGTGGACTTCGTGCGCGTCCGTGTTCCGCGTTTCCGCGGTCACGGTGATCGCGTCCGTGTCCTCGATCAAGCCCACTTCGCCCAAGTGCGGCCGCTCTGTCGGGTCGCCCGTGAAGATCGTGATGCCGCCCTGCTCGACGCGGCCGGGCTGACCTGCGCCCCACTCGGGGTCGTTGCGGATGCGTCGGGCCAGGTTCTCCAACAGGTCCGCGACGTCCTTGTGCGGGGACGACGAGTTGGTCATCGGAGCCAGCCTCTCCCATCAGAGGCATATGAACCTCTGCGTAATCCCGAAGCGCACCAATGCCAGCAACAGGCCCGGCCCGCTGTGGGCCATCGGCCCAGGGGCAATGGCCCGCATTAGAGCCCTAAGACTTCCCCACCGATGATCACTTTCTGGATCTCGTTGGTGCCCTCGTAGATGCCGATGACCTTGCTGTCACGCCAGTAGCGCTCGACTGGGTAATCGCCCGAGAACCCGTTCCCGCCGTGGAGCTGCACAGCGCGCTCGCAGATCCGCGTGCACGCTTCGCCCGCGTGCAGCTTGGCGAGTGACACCGCGAGCCGGTTGTCGATGCCTTGGTCCTTTTGCCACGCGGCCTTGTACACGAGGAGGCGCATCATCTCGACTTCGAGCTGCATGTAAGCGATGTGTTCCTTCACGAGTTGGAATTCGCCGATGTGCTTGCCAAAGGCCTCGCGCGACTTCACGTACTCCTTGCTCGCGTCGAGCGCGGCTTGAGCGATGCCGACGGCGCCCGCTGCGACGCTGAGGCGGCCGCCATTGAGGATCTTGTTGGCTTGCTCCCAGCCCGAGTCCTGCTTGCCGATGATGCGGTCCAGAGGGATAGTGCAGTCCTCGTACATCAGTTCGGCCGTGGGCGACGCGCGCAGGCCCAGCTTGCCCTTGCTCTCGATGCTGCCCACCTTGAAGCCGGGGTCTTCCTTGTGCACGATGAACGCCGAGATGTGGTTGCGCTTCGTCTTGGGGTCGAACTCGTCGGTGCGTGCGTACACGACGTGGTAGTCGGCCTTGCCGCCGTCGCTGATCCACATCTTGTGCCCGTTGATGACCCACTTGTCGCCCGAGCGCTTCGCCCTCGTCGTGAGCCCAGCAGCATCGCTGCCGGACTGCGGCTCAGTGAGCGCCCACGCGCCGCGCTTCTCGCCAGAGCTTATGGGGGGGAGATATCGCTTCTTCTGTGCCTCGCTCCCGAAGAGGAGCACGTTCATGCCAAAGAGCGAGGTGTTCACGCTGATGGTCGTTCGGATCGAGGAGCAGCCCTTGGCCAGTTCCTCGGTCAACATGGCATACGTGACCGCGTCGAGCCCCGCGCCACCGTACTCGGTGGGGATCGGCGCACCCAAGAGGCCGATGGCGCCCAGCTTGTGGAACACGCTTTCTGGCACGTCGCCCCTCACTTCCCACTCGACGACGTGGGGTGCGATCTCTTTGGCAACGAATTCCTGCACCGTCTGTCGGAGGAGCTTTTGTTCCTCGGTGATGCCGAACTCCATGCGGCGCGCAACCCCCGGGTAGGTTTTAACCGTATTTCCCGCGGGCCCACCCAACGGCGGGAAGGGAGAGCGGCGCTATTTGAGGGGGCTCGTCTTGCGCAGCGCGTGAGCGACGTCTGCCCCCGCTGCCTGATGGAGTTCCCTCGCCACGTCCTCGTGCGCGCGCGTTGCGCCAAGCGTTGGCGCGGCCACAACTTCGATGCTGCGGCCGCGGAGGGCGCGGTTGGCGCAGCAGTCGCGGACATGTTCGGCATGCGCGTCAAGACGATGCCGGAGCTGGAGGCGTTCATGCGCCGCGCGCTCGTGCGGGCCTATTCATCCGGCCTCGACTCGAACCCTGCTACTGCCTTCGACCCCGCCATGGGCGAAGCGTTCGAGTTCCACGTCGGCATCCGTGAGCCACTGGATGATGCGACGTTCGCGCGCGTGGAGAATGTGGTGCGTGACGCAGTGGCGAAGAGCCGGAACTTTTCGCTCACGGCTTGACTTGGGCCTTGAGCATTGCCGCGACACCAACTCAATAACGCTTGTCTGCGGTCGCCCGCTTCGATGCCCACGATCCGCGTCACCATCGTCGATGGCCAATCGGAAGAAGAGATCCGCGCCTTCATGGATGGCGTGACGAAGTTGGCCGTTGACGTGCTGAAAGCGAAAGAAGAGGGCGTCATCGTGCACGTCGAGGTGCTCCGGCCCGGCCACTACATGCGTGGCGGTGCGACGGTCGCCCAGCGCCGAGCAGTGGACGGCCGCCACGGAGCACCTCGATAGGACGAAAGGCGCGTGGCGCCGGTCGCGCCGCAGCGCGATTCGTCCGTGTCGAGGGACCGCAGTCCCGAGATAGGACGAAAGGTGCGCCTCAGCGCGCCGGTCGCCCGCAGGCGATTCGTCCGGATCGCCTCGCAAAGAACTGGTTCGGTGACACGTCCGAACCAGTTTTCCATTGCTCGATTTTGATGATTCTGCTGGAGCCAGCGGCGCCGTTGGCTCCGGTATCGAACTGGTTTCTCGTGCGAATGCGTACCCCAAGGTGTTCGCCATGCAACAGAAACCAGCCGAGACGAAGATGCCCAGGACGAAGGACCGCCGAGCGTACCAGGCCAGCCGCAGGGCGCAAGCCGTGATGCTGTACTTCCGCAGCGTGGACGAGCTCGCGGCGTACCGTGCCGCGGCCGAGGAAGGCGGGTACGCGAAATTCAACACATGGATCTTGCAGATGCTCGCGAACGCCGGCAGCGGCTCGCTCTTCCCGCCCGAGTACGTGGACGGCCTTAAGCGGGAACTCGAGAAGACGCGCTCGTGGTTGGAGACATCGCGGGATGAGAACGCGGACTACCGCGCGCAACTCAAGCTCCTGCAAGCGCAGCGCGACACGCTCTTGACGCTCCTTCACGGGCTCCCTGACGGGGCCGAAGTGGCCGCGCGGTTCTTGGAGCAGGTCACGAGCAAGGCGGCGGTCGCGTGATCGATCCACGCAGCCGCCAGCGCGTGCAGACCGTTCCGGTCAAGCCGAGCGTGAAGCGTGACGTGTCGAACGGTGAGCTGCTCGCGCAGTTCGAGCGCGCCGTGCAGGGCCGTCTGGCGCCGGCCGTGATTCGGAAGTACGTGGCCAACGTGCAGGACGCGTTCAACTACTTCCGGACGCCCGCGGGCGAGGAAGTGCCGGTGCGCTCGTGGTCGAAGGAGGAAGTGTGGGAGTACGCGCACTTCTTGGAGAACAACTACTGCAGCAACTTCCGCGCGCTTCCGCTCGTGGGCGTGCCGATGGCCGCTTGCGGAAAGCGCGTGTGGGTCGGAGCGCTCCCGACGACGACGGCGTCGCAGGAGTATTGCGGGAGCTGCGAGTTGTTCAAGCGGCCCAACATCAGGGCGAGGCTGCATGCGCTCGCGAAGTTCTACAAGTACCTCGCGCGCACGGGCGCGGTCAGCGTGAACTTCATGGTGGACGTCGTCAGCGAGCATTACGAGGAAATGCCTCGCGAGGACGAGGGCGCGGAGAAGCGGAGGAATCCGACGGTCGAAGAGATGGTCAGGCTCGTGAACGGAACGGCGCACCCGGCGCGCCGCGCGTTCTACGCGGCGAGCGCGAAGTGGTCGTATCGGCCTAACGAGATGTTGATGCTGGATCGGTACGCGAGCTTCGGGCTCGTGAACCCGTCGGGCGTTTTGTCTCGTGGGTTTGAGGAGGGGTTCGCGTTGCACGCGAAGCTCGCATGCTTCGACGAGGCCGGCGATCTCGTGTATCTTCCGAAGACGAAGGGTGGGACGGACAAGCGGAAGGGGAACAGGTGGATGGTGATCGATAGCGAGCTTCGCCCCATCCTGGAGCAATACTTCGCGTGGTGGGATAAGACCGTCAAGAGGGGTGGGAACGGGCAGCCGGTGACGAGCGCGCTCTGGCTCAATGAGCATGGCGATGCGCTCCGCCAGGACCGCTTGTACCCCAGGTACTTCACGCTGGATTGCGAGCGACTCGGCCTCATGAAGCCGGGAGATCGAGAAGTCATGACGAGACGGTGGACTGCGCATTGCCAGCGCCATTTTGGCGAGCAGATTCGGCAGTTGCACAACGTTCCTTCGGATTGGAACAATCACTTCCGTGGAGACGCGTTCAAGGACGCTCGTGGGGACTATTACAAGCCCACGCCCGAGCACATTCGCCAGAAGTACCACGAGCTGATCCCGCATTTGGGGTTCCAGCCGTTGCCGGAAGCAACGCGATTGCGGAAGGGCGTGCAGAGTGAGGCGGAGGCTCATCGCGCGATCCTCACGGCCGAGCTCGAACGGGTGCGAGCGGTCCAGAAGCCGCGCGTCGAAGCCAACAGCGTTCGCGTCGAGGGTGCCGGCGAATCGTTCGTCGTTCCGGGCCGCGTGGCGGCCTCGCTCTTGTACGCGATGCGAGTAGGGCGCCCGGACGAAGCGTTCAGTGTGCGGCCGGAGGGCGTGAGCAGGCGCCGCCGTTCCTTGGACCGCGCGGCGTACGTCGCGCAACTGGAGCGAGCGCTCGCGTGGCTCGCGTGATTGGGCGATGGGCGGCGCGCTGCGCGCGCGCCCGTCTCTCGGAGGTCGGTTAGCGAGGGGTCATGGGGAGCGCACCGCGCAGCTTCGGTTCGCGCGTGTGCGTGGTTTTCTCGTGGTCTGAGTGCTATTTCTTGTGGGTTGTGGGGGGTGTGGTTGTGTGTGTTTTTGCGGGTCGCTGCGGGCAGCGGTCCACCGCTTGGAGCGGTCCGCGGTGAGTGCTCTACGATAGTCTCTCCCGCCGCCCGTTTCCTCCAATGCCAAGTCTATGATTACCGTATGTAGGAGTGAATGAACGGAGTGAATGAGCAAGAGGTGTAAGGGACTGGCCAGAGATTGGGAGGGCCGGGCGAGTGGGACGGCGAGCGACATTGTGAGTCAACACGCTACGGTCAACACGGGGCGCTGCGGCGCCCAGCCGCCGCGCTTGATAGCGCGGCTGTCGGGCGGGGAGACCCCGCCCGACTCCCACCCCCATCCGGCCCTGCGGGGCCTCCCTCCGTGGCGGGCCAAGCCCGCCAAGAGAAGATAGCATTGAGTTTCAGACTTTTCCGGCCATAAGCGGGTTCCCTGCGTCGCAGATGAAACTTCCTCATCAGATGGACGCGCGCGCCGCGCGCGCGACGCCAGCGTGGTTCGAGGAAGTATCATCGCTCCGTAGGGAAACGAATCCGCGGCCGGGCCGACGTGGCCTGGCGGTGTTTTCTCGTGACAGCAACGCAGATCAGCGAAGGCCAGGCCCAGACAACGGTACGAGTGCGGCTCAAGCAAGTGCCGCTCTTCACGCGCAGCAGGAAGCGCGTGTTGAACGTGATCGCGGCAGACCCAGGGGTCACCGTGAGTCGCATCGCGCGCGAGTTCGGATGGCACGTCAGCGCCATCGACTACCACGTGCACCTCCTCAGACAGGCGGGCTTCGTGGTGCGCAGGAAGGGCGCGCGCGGGTACAGCTACGCGCTCTACCTCAACGGCGAAGCGCCGTGAAGTTCTCGGGGGGTTTCCCCCCCTTTTCCGTCAGTCTGCGTGCGGCAGACGACGTCGGGGAGGGCTGCGCGCCCTCCCCGAGCCCCTCCGCGTCCTCCCTTGTGGCGATGCGTTCGCCCACGGGCGACGGGACCCATAGGCTCCACGTTCCAAGGTCAGGTGTTGTGTTCGTCGAGGACGCTTCGGGGGAGGCCGACGAGGTCGCAATAGCGCCAGCCTTCTTCGATACTCAGAAGGCGCTGAGTGAAGACGGCGCGGCGCAGGGCGCGGGCGAGCTCTGCTGGATCGTCCTTCATTGGCGCGCCTCTTGCTTCGCGTCGGCGATGCGGCGCAGTTCGTTCATGCGATCGATGTCTTCTTTGCTCGTGGGCTTCGGAAGGTAGCCGTGGCTGGCGAGCAGGAGGCGGAGCGCGTGTCCGGCAGGAAACGCGCGGTGGTTGCCGTGTTTGGCTTCGAACGGGTTCATCGCGGCGGCGACCAGCGCGGCGAAGGCGCGGATGTCCTCCGGCAGTCGGACGCGGCCATTACCTGCGCTCTTTGAAATGGTCATGGGGCACCCCTGCCCGCGGATGGATCGTGCATGGGTGCCGGAAGGTCGTGCACCGAGA
>JBAZZN010000045.1:0-13082 GCA_041658815.1 Thermoplasmatota archaeon | reverse complement strand
CTTCGACCTCCTGGGCTATCCGCGCGGCAACGACACGGTCCAAGTGTTCGACAACCACGACCGCCGCAACTCGGACGAAGCGTCCTTCGCCTCCGCTGGATACCCCACCATGCGCTGGGCAGGCCTCGCCACAGCTGGCAACTACTGGGCCTACCACAAGCTCAACGACACGATGGACACCATCCTGAAGCAAGCCGGCGGCGCGGACCTCTTCGCCAAGGGACTCGAAACGACGAGCGCGAGCGCGTACTACACCATCTTGGCGATGGACCACCGCGACTAGCTGGACGGGTCGCTCGTGGATTCATGAGCGCCATGCACCAGTGGTCGGTTACGGGATCGCGAGTGGCATGCCCTTGATGCATGGTAGCGTCGGGAGCGCGCAACGGGGGTCGGAAGGGTCCCTGGTCGGAGGGGTCGGAAGGGGCGGGTCCGAGGGGAGGATGGGCCGTAGGGGCACGATTCGCGGCCGCGGTCCTCCTTCGTTTCTTCGCCGCTTCGCGTTTCATGAGGATCGCGTCGCTCGCGGGCCACGCGCGCCCGATATCGCGCCCCTCCGCCCCTCGACCCCTTGGCCCTTCCCCTTCCGACCCTTCCGACCAATCGCCCCCTCCGACCCCATCAGACCGCACGTATGGCGGGACGCGAACCCGTGCGATTCGGCTGGCGAATCCGGCCCTTGACCGACTGCGGGTGGAGCGTCATGAGTCCTGGTGCGTCCTCACCTGTACGTCGCCGTGATCGTTCCGGTCGTCGGTTCGATTAGGCCAGGCTCGCACACGATGCTTCCTATCGCTGCGTTGTAGAGCAGCACTCTGAGCGCGATGGAGCCCGTAGGAATACTCAGCGTGGTCGTGGCGCAGAATGCTTTGCTCGCCAGCACGGTACCGTTCGCGTCGCGGGCTTGGGCGTCGGCTGCGACGTGCTTCGCGATGGCGTCGTGCAGGGTGATGGCAGCTTGGTGTTCGCTTCCCTCGAGCGTGAAGCACGCACCGCCCAGGTTCATGGGAGGGCACGCGGGGGAGGGCGATGGTGGCAGCGTGATCGGCAGGCCCCCGATGGGGTGCGCTGGTGGCCAGAGGTCGTTTGGCAGTGTGGTCTCGCCTTCGCCCGTCGTGTAGGCTTGCGTTTCTTGGCGTGGGACGTTGGCCAGCGCCATGGGGACGAGGGTGAGGGCGATGAGCGCGATAGTGACGCGGTCGGTGCTCATCCGAACCACGCAGTGATCGTCCCGGTCGTGCCGCCCGCGTTGAGGCTGCACGCGGGGATGCCAAGTGCGGTGTCGTAGAGCGCGACATGCACGTGCGTCGCGCCGGCGGGGAGGTCGGCTTCGGTGGTGGCGCAGAAGATCGTACTCAGAATGGTCGCGCCGCTCGCGTCCGTGACCTGCATGTTGCCGGCGGTGGGAAGGCCGCTTGCGTCAGTGATCTGGAGCGCGACGCGGGATTCGCCCGCTTGCACTGCGAAACATGTTCCGCCGATGGCGACCGATCCGCAGTCCACGACTGTCGCGAGTGCGATGTAAGCGAGTCCCTCGGCCGTGACGTAGGACCGCGTTTCGGAGTGAGTGGCGGCGGCGTGGGGGGTAGCAAGGGCGACGAGGAGCAGGACGAGTGCGATGCGCAAATGGGGGGCCTCCACGAGCCGCGACGACTTTGGTTGTGATTAGGTCTCTCGCGAGGCAGTATGCTCTCGACGCCCCCAATCTTCAAATAGCAGATGGAGTATCGCCGCTGCCAATCCCCCTCAGGGGTTGCCATCGCGCGCGAGAGATGAGGACTAGCCGCGCCCCGTCGGGGGCGCTTTCGGGGCCGAGAGAACGGAATGCGGTCTGGTGTCGTTGCACGGATTTGCCGTCGATATGCACCACTGCGGTTCCATTTTATCGGTCTTCGCCAGGAGGGCTTGTAGCTTAGCTAGGTAGAGCGTCCGGCTTTTAACCGGATGGTCGGGGGTTCGAATCCCTCCAAGCCCGCTCTACCCAAGTCGCGTTCGAGAGCAAGAGAAGGAGTGAGACTGATGCCTAAGGCGTTCGACGTGATGAAGCACGACCTGGTCCCGCGACACGAGGTCCTTTCCCCAGAGGAGAAGCAGGAGATCATCTCCCGCTACGGCGTGACGCCTGACCAGCTTCCCAAGATCTTCGCGAACGACGCCGTCGCCCGCGCTGTGCGCGCCAAGCCCGGCGACATCATCAAGATCAAGCGCAAGAGCCCGACCGCGGGCGAGCACGTGGCTTACCGCTACGTGGTGGAGTGATATCACATGCGAGACCTCGTTGACGCCTTCTATCGCGAGCGTTCCCTTGCGAACCATCACATCATGTCCTACAACGATTTCATCAACTACTGGTTGCAGGACATCATCGACAAGATCAAGGTCGGCGATGATGAGACCGAGCGCGGCACCATCACGACTGATATCGAGGGGTACGAGGTGAAGCTCGGCAAGATCCGGGTCGGCAACCCCCTTGTGAAGGAAGCGGACGGCTCCACGCGTCTCCTGACGCCCATGGAGGCGCGCCTGCGCAACCTCACGTACGAGGCCCCCATGTACCTCGAGTTCATCCCCATCATCGAGGGCGTCGAGCACGAGCCGGAAGAAGTGCGCATCGGCGACATGCCCATCATGATCAAGTCGGCCAAGTGCAACATCACGAAGGAGAACCTCGAGCGCCACGAGGGCACCATCTTCACGCCTGAGGAGTACTACAAGCGCCTCGTCGAGCTTCAGGAGGACCCGCTGGACATCGGCGGCTACTTCATCATCAATGGCACGGAGCGCGTGCTCATCAGCCTCGAGGACCTCGCACCCAACCGCGTCATGGTCGAGTTCAACAAGCGCTACGGCCGCGATGTGCCAGTCGCGAAGGTGTTCTCGCAGCGTGAGGGGTATCGCGCGCTCGTCATCGTCGAGATGAAGAAGGACGCTACGCTCATGGTCAGCGTTCCCGCCGCCAGCGGCCAGTTGCCCCTCGTTGTGCTCCTGCGCGCGCTCGGCATGGAGTCGGACGAGGACGTGATGAACGCCATCGTCACGGATCCAGAGATGATGCCCTTCGTCTTGTCCAACATCGAGGACTCGGTGAACGAGTACGGCGTCTCGAACCGCGAGGAGGCCGTCGCGTTCCTCGGCAAGAAGCTGGCTGGTGGCCAGGCCAAGGAGTACCGTATCAAGCGCGTGGAGTCGCTCATGGACCGCAGCTTGCTGCCGCACTTGGGCAATGACCCGGACGACCGCATGAAGAAGGCCATCTTCCTTGGCCGCATGGCACGCAGCGTCCTGGAGCTAGCCATCAACCACAGTGAGCCCGACGACAAGGACCACTACGCCAACAAGCGCCTCAAGCTCGCGGGAGACCTCATGGAGGACCTCTTCCGCGTGGCCTTCACTGGCCTCACGAAGGACCTCAAGTATCAGCTCGAGCGCGCGCACTCGCGCAACCGCGAGCTCAAGGTCAGCACGGCCGTGCGAAGCGACGTGCTATCACAACGGCTGCTCCACGCCCTCGCGACTGGCAACTGGGTGGGTGGCCGCGCTGGCGTCTCGCAGCTCCTCGACCGAACGTCGAACCTCGCGACGCTCTCGCACTTGCGCCGTATCATCAGCCCGCTCACGCGCTCGCAGCCCCACTTCGAGGCGCGTGACCTGCACGCGACGCAATGGGGGCGTCTCTGCCCCGCAGAGACGCCTGAAGGTCCCAACTGCGGTCTCGTGAAGAACATGGCCCTCATGACCGAGATCAGTGAGGGCTACGAGGACAAGGAGGTCTTGCAGACCGTGCGTGACCTTGGCGTCCAAGAGATCCATTCTCGCGACTTGGAACTGGGGGTCTGAAACCTAATGTCTGAGCAGAACATCGAAGGCGCCCGCGTGTTCGTGAACGGCGACCTCGCGGGTCTGCACGACTCGCCCCGCGAGCTCGTCGAGAAGATCCGCGCGCGCCGCCGCCAAGGCCTCCTCTCGACCGAGGTCAACATCCGCTATGACGAAGCGACCAACGACGTCATCATCAATTGTGACGCGGGCCGCCCGCGCCGCCCGCTCGTCGTCGTGAAAGATGGCCAACCGCTCGTCACGCCCGAGCACCTCCGCGACCTCAAGGAGGGCCGCATGACGTGGAGCGACCTGCTGCGCGAGGGTGTCGTCGAGTACGTCGATGCCGAGGAGGAAGAGAACCTCTTCATCGCGCTTGACGAGACGGATCTCAAGTCAAAGCCTCAAGCGACGCACATGGAGATCGACCCCATGGTCATCCTTGGCATCGCGTCTGGCATCGTCGTTTATCCTGAGCACAACTCGGCGCCCCGCGTGACGATGGGTGCCGGCATGGGCAAGCAGTCCTTGGGTTTCGGGCAGTCCAACTACAGGATCAGGCCCGAAACCCGCGGCCACCTCATGCACTACCCGCAGCAGCCTATGACGCAGACGCACGCCATGAAGTACGTCGCGTTCGACCGCCGCCCGTCAGGGCAGAACATGGTGGTCGCCGTGATCAGTTATCACGGCTACAACATGGAAGACGCCATCATCATGAACCGCGCCGCCATCGACCGCGGCCTCGGGCGCTCCAGCTTCTTCCGCACATACGCCTCCGAAGAGCGCCGCTATCCTGGCGGCCAAGAGGACCACTTCGAGATCCCATCACCAGAGGTGAAGGGAGCGCGAAGTGAGGACTCGTACAACAACCTCGGTGAGGACGGCCTCATCGCGCCGGAAGCCGACGTGAAGTCCGGCGACGTGCTCATCGGCAAGACGTCGCCCCCTCGGTTCCTGGAGGAACCGAGCGATTTCCTCACGCCCCAGAAGCGCCGCGAGACCTCCGTCACGGTGCGCCACGGCGAGAACGGCGTGGTGGATTCCGTGATGTTCACCGAATCCAGCAACGGCTCACGCCTCGTCAAAGTGAAGGTCAGGGACCTGCGGGTCCCCGAATTGGGAGACAAGTTCGCGTCGCGTCACGGCCAGAAGGGCGTCATTGGCCTCGTGGTGAACCCCGAGGACATGCCGTTCAACAGCGCGGGCATGGTGCCCGACCTCGTCGTGAACCCCCACGGCATCCCGTCGCGCATGACGATCGCCCACGTGCTGGAGCTCTTGGGCGGCAAGGTCGGCGCGGCCGAAGGACGACTCCTTGACGGAACGCCGTTCACTGGCACGGACGACGAGAAGAACATCCGCGAATCACTCCTGCGCAACGGCTTCGATTACTCGGGCAAGGAAGTGCTCTACGACGGCATGACGGGCGAGCGCATCGAGGCCGAGATCTTCTGTGGCGTCATCTTCTACCAGAAGTTGCACCACATGGTCAGCGGCAAGATGCACGCGCGCAGCCGTGGCCCAGTGCAGATCCTCACGCGCCAGCCCACCGAAGGCAGAGCCCGCGATGGCGGACTGCGCTTTGGTGAGATGGAACGTGACTGCCTCATCGGCCACGGTTCTGCGATGGTCATCAAGGACCGGCTCCTCGACGAGTCGGACCGCGTGACAGAGCTCGTGTGCCGCCACTGCGGCCACGTCGCCATGCAGGACCGGCGCGGCTTCATGCGCTGCCCCACGTGCGGCGATGACGCCGATATCTTCCCAGTCGAGATGAGCTACGCGTTCAAGCTGCTGCTGGACGAGCTGAAGTCGTTGACTGTGGCTCCCCGGCTCCAACTGGAGGACCTGGTTTGATCAAGTCAGGGCTTCACCAAGAATCCAAGACGCCAAGAATCCAAACGTTGGTTTCTTTGTTTCTTAGTGTCTTGGCGATCGATAGCAAGGAGGCGAACTAGATGACGATGATTACCCACGCCCCAAAGAAGATCGGAAGCATTGCATTCGCCCTGCTATCACCAGTCGAGATCCGCGAGATGTCTGCCACGAAGATCATCACGGCCGACACGTACGACGATGACGGCTACCCAATCGAGATGGGCCTGATGGATCCCCGCTTGGGCGTCATCGAGCCGGGTCTGCGCTGCAAGACGTGTGGCCGGACGGTCGGAGACTGCCCGGGCCACTTCGGGCACATCGACCTGGCCATGCCGGTGGTCCACGTTGGTTTCACGAAGATCATCAAGAACATCCTGCGCTCGACGTGCAAGGCATGCGGTCACGTCATGCTGCCTGCCGAGCAGATATCGCAGCTGCGCGCCGCGAAGACAGCGGCCCAGGAGATGGGCCGCTACGAAGACTTCGTGAAGGACATCGTGAAGAACGCGAGCAAGCCCGCGGAGGCATGCCCGCACTGCGGCGAGATGAGCAAGAAGGTCGATTTCGAGAAGCCCACGACCTTCCGCGAGGATGGCCACAAGCTCACGCCAGTGGACGTCCGCGAGTGGCTCGAAAAGGTCCCCGACGAGGAGCTGCCCATCATCGGCGTGAACCCCGTCGTCGCGCGCCCCGAGTGGATGGTCCTCACCGTGCTGGCCGTGCCGCCGGTGACGATGCGCCCCAGCATCACGCTGGAATCGGGCGAGCGCTCGGAGGACGACCTCACCCACAAGCTCGTGGACGTGCTCCGTATCAACCAGCGCCTCCAAGAGAACCGCGACGCCGGCGCTCCCCAGCTCATCGTCGAGGACCTGTGGGAGTTGCTCCAATACCACATCACGACCTACATGGACAACCAGACGTCGGGCATCCCGCCGGCCCGACACCGGTCGGGCCGACCACTCAAGACGCTGTCCCAGCGTCTCAAGGGCAAGGAAGGGCGCTTCCGCTCGAACCTCTCGGGCAAGCGCGTGAACTTCTCGGCCCGCACGGTCGTCTCGCCTGACCCCAACATCAGCATCAACGACGTCGGCGTCCCCACGGAAGCCGCACGCGAGCTTACCGTGCCCGTGAAGGTCACGGCGTACAACTACGCGGAAGTGCAGGAACTCGTGGCCCGCGGTCCCCGCCCCAAGCCAGCCGTCGGGGGAAAGTACCAGCCAGGCGTGAACTACGTCCTCCGCGCTGATGGCCGCCGCCTCAAGGTCACTGACCTCAACTCTGAGGAGGTCGCGAAGAGGCTTGAGCCAGGCTTCGTCGTCGAGCGTCACCTCATGGATGGCGACATCGTCCTGTTCAACCGCCAGCCCTCGCTGCACCGCATGAGCATGATGGCCCACGAGGTCAAGGTCATGCCGTGGAAGACGTTCCGCGTCAACCTCTCGGTGTGCCCGCCGTACAACGCGGACTTCGACGGCGACGAGATGAACATGCATGTGCTGCAAGGCGAGGAAGCGCGCGCCGAGGCCAAGATCCTCATGCGCGTGCAGGAGCACATCCTCTCGCCACGCTTTGGCGGCCCCATCATCGGCGCGATCCACGACCAGATCACGGGCGCGTTCATCATGACGTTCCGCGAGGTCCTCTTCACGAAGAGCCAGGTCCTCCAGATTCTCGCCCGCATCAAGCAGACCAAGATCCGCCTCGATCCCAAGTACAAGAAGGGCGAGAGGATCGATCCCGTGCAGCGCAAGCTCAACCGGAAGCTGCCCGAGGTGGCTTCCGAGGACATGTGGACCGGCAAACAAGTGTTCTCGCACGTGCTCCCAGAGGACTTGACGCTCAAGTTCCAGCCCGAGATCCGCGAGCCCGACATGTGCGTCGAGGACCAAGTGCCCACGGACCAGTGCCCCCACCTTGGCATGACGGTCATCGAGAACGGCGTGCTCATCCATGGCCCATGCGACGAGAAGGCTATCGGCGCCTTCAAGGGCGAGATCCTCAACAAGATCATCCGGCGGTACGGTTCGGATGGCGCGCGCAAGTTCATCGACAACGTGACGAAGCTCACCATCGGCGCCATCATGGTGCAGGGCTTCTCGACCAGCATCGACGACGAGGACATCCCAGCCGAAGCCCAAGCCCAGATCAACCAGATGATCGAGGACTCCCGCGCTCGCGTCAACGAGCTCGTGGACGCGTTCAACAAGGGCATCCTCGAACAGTTGCCCGGACGCGACATCGAAGAAACGCTCGAACTGCAGATCATGCAGGAGCTTGGAAAGGCGCGTGACAAGGCCGGCAAGATCGCAGGCTCACACCTTGGTCTTGAGAACTCGGCCGTCATCATGGCTAAGTCTGGCGCTCGTGGTTCCATGCTCAACCTATCCCAGATGGCCGGCTGCGTCGGTCAGCAAGCCGTCCGTGGCGAGCGCATCACGCGTGGCTATCACAACCGCACGCTGCCCCACTTCCTTTGGGGAGACCTCGGCGCAGAAGCGAAGGGCTTCGTGAAGGCCTCGTACAAGACCGGCCTCAACCCACTCGAGTTCTTCTTCCACTCGATGGGCGGTCGAGAGGGCCTCGTCGATACGGCCGTGCGCACGTCGCGCAGCGGCTACATGCAGCGCAGGCTCATCAACGCGCTCGAGGACCTGAAGATCGAGTATGACGGCACCGTGCGCAACACGGCTGGCACCGTCATCCAGTTCCTGTACGGCGAAGACGGCGTGGACCCCACGCGGTCACTACGCGGCAAGAGCGTGAACGTCAACGAAGCCATCCAGGACGTCCTCGGACTGGACTTGGGCCCCGAACGCACCACGCGCGGCAAGAGCACGTACGACCGCGAGGACGTCGAGCTCACGCGCAGCATGCTCGACGAGATAAGCGAAGAGACTGAGGGCGACACGGACTACGGAGGCGAATAAGATGGCAAAGAGCACCAAGAAGGCCGCCGCCCCGGCGGACGACGAAGCCCCCGAGGTCGAGCTGGACGAGGCCCCAGTCGCCAAACCACCCACCAAGAAGTCAAAGGCGCCCAAGAAGGCCAAGGCCGAAGAAGAGCCCGCAGCCGCGCCCCCCACAGCACCCAAGGTCGTGCTGTCGCCCGCCGAAGCGCGCAAGGCCGCCGTCAAGGAATTCACGAGCCTCCCAGGCATCGGCAAGAGCAAGGCCGAAGCCCTCTTCGAGGCCGGCTTCAAGACGCAGTTGGACCTCATCCGCGCAAGCGTCCAGCAGATCGCGGGGGCTGAGGGCATCGGCCCCAAGCTCGCGCAAGCGATCAAGACGCAACTCCCCGAGAGCGTCCCGGTCGAAGAGGGCGACCTCGCAGAACTGATGGCGCTCAAGGGTATCACGAAGCCCGCCGCCGAAGCGCTCTTCCGCCACGGCTACCGCACGAAGGAGGACCTCAAGCGCACGCCAATCGAGTACCTCCTCGACCTCGACGAAGTCTCGGAAGAGATGGCTGAGGGCCTCAAGGACCAAGTCATCAACGTCGAGGAATCCATCGAGGAATTCATGGAGATCTCAGGCATCGGCCGCAGCAAGGCCGAGGCCCTCATCGAGGCAGGCTACAAGACGGTCTATGACCTCCAACGCGCGTCCCTCGATGACTTGAGCGAGATCGTCGCCATCGGCGACGAACTCGCCGAGCGCATCAAGGACGAGGTCGGCGAGTTCGTGGACACGCGCCTCCAGTACGAGGGCGTCGAGTACGCCGAAGTCGTGAGCATCATCACGCCCGAAGAGCAGAAGGTCATGGACGCCGCGGCCGTCCTGAAGGTCAAGCTGCCCGACGGCATCATCACCGAGATCTCCCGCGAGATCGCTGGCAAGGACAGCAAGACCATCAAGGACCGCATCACGGAGATCCACAAGGTGTACGAACCGTTCCAGGCCTCGCTGAGCAAGGCCCACGGTGAGTTGCCCCACAGCGTCGTGTGGGACGCCATCGGGAAGATCATGGCCCACAAGGGCAAGAAGATCACACCCGAGCAGATCGGCAAGGTGGCAGAGCACTTGTGGCGCCAGTACAAGAGCCACAGGATCGACCCCACGGAAGCCTGCGGCATCCTGGGCGCGCAAAGCATCGGCGAGCCCGGCACGCAGATGACCATGCGTACTTTCCACTACGCCGGCGTGGCTGAGATCAACGTCACGCTCGGGTTGCCCCGCCTCATCGAGGTCGTGGACGCGCGCCGCGTGCCCTCCACGCCAATGATGCAGGTCTATCTCGAGCAAGAGGTCCGCTCGAACCCCGAGCAGGTCCAGCGCATCGCCGCCGAGATCGAGACCACGGTCCTTCTTGACATCGCGGACGTTGACACCGACCTGGGCGCGTTCCAGGTCGTCGTCACGCTCGACGAGAAGAAGATGAAGCGCAAGGGCCTCAACGTGGAGGACGTCGCGGACAAGCTCACCAAGCTCAAGAACGCGAACGTGGCCACCACGCCAGACGGCAAGATCGTTCTTCGCCCCGAAGAAGGCGAAGAGCGCCCCTACAAGACGATCCAGAACATCGCGGCCGAAGCCAAGAAGATGCAGATCAAGGGCATCGCGGACATCAAGCGCGTCGTCATCCGGCGCGAGTCCGAAGGCTACGTCATCTACACCGAGGGCTCGAACCTCGCGAAGGTCATGAAGGTGGACGGCGTGGACACCACGCGCACGACCACGAACAACTTCCGCGAGATCTACGAGGTCCTTGGCGTGGAAGCCAGCCGCACCGCCATCATGAACGAGGCCTACAAGACGCTAAGCGAGCAAGGCCTCACGGTCGATATCAGGCACCTCATGCTCGTGAGCGACGTGATGACGGTGGACGGAACGATCCGCGCCATCGGCCGTCACGGCATCTCGGGAGAGAAGTCCTCGGTCCTCGCGCGCGCCGCCTTCGAGATCACCGTGAACCACCTCCTCGAAGCCGGCATGATCGGCGAGATCGATCCCCTTGAGGGCGTCGCCGAGAACATCATCGTCGGCCAACCGGTGAGCCTCGGCACGGGCGCGGTCACGCTCCAGATGAAGCCACACGCCTTCGAAGGCGTCGTGGTCAAGCGCTGGACGCCCCCGCCCGAGATGATGCCAGTGGCGCCCGAAGGAGCCCCCGCTCCCGAAGGCATGACGCCCGGAAGCGAGGAAGTCTCGCTCCTCGCGGACATCAAGCCCAAGGACAAGCCGAAGGACAGCTGAAGCTGTCCTTTGGCAATGCGCCTGCGGGCGCATCCGAGTTAGAGTACGCGAAGTCGCGAAGGCCGCTAAGCGCCTCGCTCCACCTTCGCGCCGCTTCGCGGCTTCGCGTACCAAGACTTGGATTCTTGGAGTCTTCGTGTCTTGGCATGAGTGGTCCAACGCCAAGAAGCAAAGACGCCAAGACTCAAACTGATCCCTACGCAAGGCCAGTGCCCCATGTGATTCACTCCGGACGGCCGCCGGCAAAAAGTTCTTATCTGAGCCCCGGCCTCGGCGATTCCTCCGGAGTCACCCGACTCGCGGCCGTCGTCGGCGTGGGCGCGAAGCGCCTGGGCCTTCGCAGCCCGCGAAGCGGGCGGAGAAGGAGTTGTCATCAGACATGGACGTCAACCGCGCACTGCGAAGCGCTGCCGCAACCGGCACCGTGAACCTCGGATTCAAGGAGACCCTCAAAGCCGTCGAGGGCAAGAAGGCCAAGCTCGTCATCGTCGCGTCCAACGCGCCCCAGACCGCGGTCGAAGCGATCACCGCCGCCGCCAAGAAGAGCAACGTGCCCGTCTATTCGTACCAAGGCAAGAACACGGAGCTCGGCCCCGCCTGCGGCAAGCCCTACTCCGTCGCCGTCCTGAGCGTTCTCGAAGCGGGCGACAGCGACGTGCTGCAGCTTGCGAAATAAGGACGTAGCATGGTCGATATCAAACTTGACGCCGACACGCTGCGCATATTCGCCATGTTCGAGGGCATGACGCGTGCGTCCCTCAAGGACGTGATGGACGAGGAGGACCGCATCGTCTTCATCGTGGACGAGGGTCACGTCGGCCGCGCCATCGGCAAGGGCGCCATCAACCTCAAGCGCCTCCGCGAGTCGCTGGGCAAGGAAGTCGTCCTCATCGGCTACGCTGGCGAGCGCGAGGCCTTCCTCAAGAACGTCTTCCACCGCTTCAAGGTCGAGTCCGTCGAGTGGGAAGACCGCAACGGCGACATCATCGCGCACGTGAAGATTCCCCAGGAAGAGAAGGGCAAAGCCATCGGCAAGGCGGGGCGGAATATCCAGCTCGCGCGCACGCTGATGAAGCGGCACTTCCAAGTGGCGGACGTATCGCTGGAGTGAAGCAAGGGCTGAAGTCTCCCCACGCACCTGGTCCGGCTCGTGCGTGAGTCTCCGATCGAGTTCGAGCGGCTCGAAACGTACCTCAAGACGCTGGCGTACGCCAGCCGCCTCGAACTCCTTTCACTTCTCCGGTCCCCCCGCACTCTGGATGAGATCCACCTGCAGCCTGGCGCCGCCCAAGCGGGACAAAACCCAGATCGACCCATCTCGCGCCAAGCCGTCCAGTTGCATCTTGACAAGCTCGAAGAAGCTGGCCTCATCCGCGTAGGTCTCACTGAGCGCAAGGGCAAGCGCGCGTTATACGAGTACGCCATCGATCACGCGCGCCTCTTTGCCGTCTCTGAGGAACTACGCAAGGTCAGCGCGTTGGAGAGCCACGTCCCTCTGGATCCCAACGCGACGGAGGGGCTGCCCGTGCAGCGCTTGGAAGCGCGTTGGGCCGAAGGACCCAAGGTCGTCCTCGTGCACGGCGTGAACGAGGGGCGCGCGTTCCCGCTTCGCGCAAGCGACGCTGCGCCTGGCCGCGGCTGGGTCATCGGGCGCGCGCAGGATGCCGCCGTGAGTCTCGATTACGACCCCTACGTGTCGGTCGAGAACTCTGAGGTCGTGCAAGTGGGGCGACAATACAGGGTCCTGGACTTGCGCTCCTCCAAGAACGGCACGCTGCTGAACTGGAAACGGCTTCCCGTCGGCGGCGAGGCGCCGCTTGCGGCTGGGGACGTCATCGGCGTGGGGCGCTCGCTGCTGGTGTTCCGGGACGCATAGAACTGCCCGCCTCATCATCCAGCGCAGTGAGCATGACTTCGGCAGTCTGATATCGGTCGGCAGGGCCCTTCGCAAGCGCGCGAAGCGCGACCGCGAGCGTGGCGGCGTCGGTCCCAGGAGGCGCAGGGAGTGGAGCGTCCGCGAGGATGGACGCGCGGCTCGCCTCCCACGTGCGCCCGTCGAAGCGCAAGTACGCGCGCCCCGTAATGCATCGGTAAAGAACGGCCCCTACCGCATAGACGTCGCTCGCGGGCGACAACGGGAGTCCGCGAAGCGCCTCAGGACTCATAGTGGCGAGCGTCCCGCGTGGGGC
>JBAZZN010000044.1:0-13222 GCA_041658815.1 Thermoplasmatota archaeon | reverse complement strand
TCGCGCCACATAGCTGCGAGCCGAGCGGGTTCGCCTTCGTCAATAAGCCTCGCCGTGAGGACTCGGAGTACCCAAGTCTCGCCCCTGGCGCGGTCGGATGGTGATACCAATCTGAGGAGGTGCTCGGGGTCGAACGTGATGTTGGGCTCGACGTGCAGCCCTCCGTCCGCACCCCAGCCGCCGTTCACGTCCGCACGCACCACGCGGCCATCGTCCATGACGGCGATGACGAACGACTCGCTCGTTTTGTCGAAACCGCTCTGACCCGGGCAGAAGCCGCAGCCGCCTCCGAGCACCAGGAACAATGCGGGAGTCGCGGTGTCGAAGGCTTCGGCGCGAAGAAGCGGCGCGGCCACGCCTGGCTGGACGCACCCCGCGAGCGCGAGGACGAGTGGAAGACCGAGGAGCAAGCGCATGCATGTCGGAAGGCCCAAGCGCGGTTTCAGGATTGTCGATTTGTGTGGCGCCGTCCAAACCGCGTCACCCGACACGAACCGCGGATGGCCATCGCAGGCCCCCACCGCGTCATTCCGCTGGCGAGCCGCGCGAGCGCTTCCGGGTCAAGACCCTCAGCAGCACTTCTGCATTAGTGACGGTGTCGTCGCGCGAAGCATAGACGAGCGTGACCCGCTCCCTCCGCACCAACGCCCGCAAGTCCCGCAACGCGCGTTGCTTCACAGGGTCATCTGCCAGCTCCTGCTCGTAACGTCGCTTGAACTCCGTGCTCTTCTTGGGGTCGTGACCATAGTACTTGCACAAGCCGTCCGACGGTGCGACCTCGCGGAGCCACGTGTGGATGCGCGCGCGCTCCTTCGAGACGCCCCGCGGCCACAAGCGGTCCACGAGGATGCGGATGCCATCATCCTCTGAGGCTGGCTCGAAGGCGCGCTTCTTCCTCACGCCACGGGCGGCTTTGGTCACGACGCCCACTGGCTCGTGGTGCTCCACCTTGACGGTCAGGTTCGGCTTGACCCCAGATAGGGCGGGAAGGAGATGATTCAAGACCTGCTCAGCTGTCGCGCGGAACTTTCGGCCACGCGTGCTCACCTTCACCCAGCCCGCCTTCTCGCGGTAGTACCGTTCTGTGGCCGTCTTGGTGCCGATCAGGATAACGTAGGTCTCGTTGGTCAGATTCATGGACATCCAGGCGCAAGTCGGATGAGTCGAGGAATCTTTCGGTGGGATGCCAAGCGACGCCACCCTTTTCCGCAGACGCCAGCTTGAGTGGAAGGTGAGCGTGCTGAAGGCTGCCGAGCGCTTGCGCGACGCGCTCGAATCGACGCGCCTCGACGTGCCCTTCGTTTACGACCCGCTCCAGTACGCCTGGGGGCCCCACGCTGCGTACGTCACGCAGTACGGTGATATCAGCAAGGCCGGCCGCGTGCTTCTCATCGGCATGAACCCCGGCCCGAACGGGATGGGGCAGACCGGCGTTCCATTCGGTGACGTGGAGTACGTGCGCGACTGGATGGGCATCACAGGTGCGGTCACGCAGCCCAAGCACCAGCACCCCAAGCGCCCGATCACTGGCTTCGCGACGACGCGGCGGGAGCCTTCTGGGTCGCGGCTCTATGGTTGGGCGAGCGCACGCTTCGGTACTGCCGCATCGTTCTTCGATCGGTTCTTCGTCGCGAACTATTGCCCGCTCCTCTTCTTCGACGATGAAGGGAAGAACCTCACGCCACCGCAGCTTCCCGTCGCGACGCGGCGGGCGGTGGACGAGGCGTGCGAAGCGCACCTGTCCGACGTGGTCGAAGCCATCGAGCCCTCGCTCGTTGTGGGCATCGGCGCGTACGCTGAGCAGAAGGCGCGGCATGTGATGGCCGAACGCGGGCACACGATGGGCGTGGGGGGCATCTTGCACCCCAGCCCTGCGAGTCCGCTCGCGAACAAGGGGTGGGCGCAGCAGGCCGAGAAGCAATTGCGTGCGCTGGGTGTGGTGCTGTGACGCTCGCCCAGCGCCTGCATGCGCGCATCGTTGCGGACGGCCCCATCACCGTGCGCGACTTCATGGATGCCGCGCTGTACGACGCAGACGAGGGGTACTACTCCAAGGGCCCGCGCATCGGTGGCGAGGGCGCTGACTTCTACACTGCCAGCAACGTTTCGCTCTTTCCTAACGCGCTGGGCCGCTTCGTGAAGGCGGCCGTAGAGCGCATGGGCGGCGTCGCCCGCGTGGTCGAGCTTGGCGCGGGCGAAGGCGACCTTGCCAAGCGCCTCGGCTTCGAAATCACAGTGGTCGAGGTGAGCGCCGGCCTCGCGAAGAAGCAGGAAGCCATGGGGCTCCAGGTCGTGCGCGGCCTCGACGAGCTGCGCGAGGCGCCTACCATCTTCATCGCGAACGAGGTGCTCGACGCGCTTCCCGTGCACAGGGTCGTCATGGCCGTGAGCGGGCTGCGCGAGCTGTACGTGGACGCGAGTTTCAGGGAGGTCGAGGGCGCGCTCTCGCCCGCGCTGGATACCGCTGCGAGGCGGCTCGCGTGGCTCCCGATCGGTGCGCGCGCCGAAGTCAACCTCGCCGCGCGTGAGCTTCTTGTCGCGATGGCACGCGCGGGGCCCAAGTCGCTCGCGCTCTTCCTCGATTATGGGGCACGGCAGTCTGAGCGTCTCTACGGCGAGCACGCGATGGACGGCACGCTTCGTGGCTTCCGCGCGCACAAGGTCACGCCGCCGCTCGAAAGGCCTGGCGAGCAGGACATCACCGCCGACGTGGACTTCTCGTGGATCGCGACGCTCGCAGCCGAAGCTGGCTACGCGAGCGCCGGCATCATGCTGCAGGGAGAGTTCCTCGCGGATCTGGGCCTCGTGGACGATCTCCAAGCCGCGCTGGCTCGCGGCGACATGCAGGCGTACCTCGCCGGCAAGAATCTCCTGATGCCGACTGGGATGGGCGAGCGCTTCCAAGCGTTGCTCCTCGCGCGAGACGTGCACGCGGACCCGCCCTTGCCGGGCTTCAGGAAGGACATCTATCCTGGGGCGTCGCGCCGGTGACGCTCGCGGACCGATTGCGTGAGCGTATCGAGCGCGAGGGCCCCATCACGTTCCACGACTACATGGAAGCCGCGCTGTACGACCCTGATGGCGGCTACTATGCGCGCGGGCCCCGCATTGGGGGGACTGGCGCCGACTTCTCCACGAGTGTTTCCTTCGAGTCTTTTCGCGATGCCATCGCAACGCTCGTCGAACGCCTCGCGCTCCCGCGCGTCGTGGAGCTGGGCGCTGGCACGGGACTGCTTGCCCGCACCGTGAAGGAGCGCGTGCCAGACGTCGAGTACGTCACTGTGGATGTGAGTCCGGGCCTGCGCGCTCAGCAGACGCGAGTACCTGGCGTTCGTGCGGTCGCGACGACGCGGGAACTGGCGCCTGGACCTACGCTCGTGTTCGCCAACGAACTTCTGGACGCGCTCCCCGTGCGCCGCGTCGTGGGCGGGCCAGACGAGACGTTGCTCGAGGTCCACGTCGCGCTGTCGAATGACGGCAAGTTCCGCGAGCGCTTGCTGCCGATGCGGGATGCCGCGGTCCACGCGCGTCTTCGCCGCGAGGGAGTTCTTCCCCAGCGGGGGCAGATCATCGACGTGGCCCCCGCGCTTGAGGACCTCGTTCGTGACGCAGCGCGCCTCGCTGACCCGGGGGTGCTCGTTCTGATCGATTATGGCGACGTCGCCAAGAAGCTCTACGCGCCCACGAGGCTCAATGGGACGCTCGCCGTCTATAAGTCGCACGGCAGGTTCTACGACGCTTTCGAAGAAGTGGGCGAGCGCGATATCACGGCGGACGTGGACTTCACGGCGGTCGAGCACGCGGCGCGCGAGGCCTGCATGGAACCACTCGGCCTCATGCTGCAGGGAGATTTCCTCGAAGCGCTCGGCACGAGTCCGGATGACATCGTCGCGCGACCAAGCGCGCTTGGGAGCGCGTTCCTCGTGTTCGCAGCTCAGCGGGGCATGAGGGTGGCGTGGCCGCCGCCAGAACCGTCACTGCGATAGCAGTGCTTCCCAGAAGTCGGCCCCCACGTGCGTGACGATGCCCTCTCGACGGAGCCGCTCTCGCCTCGTCATGCGCACGCTCACGGCCCAAACGCGGTTATGGTCAGCTTGAACGAGCCCCCGGTCGGTGTGGCGCCAGCGACGTGCGCCGTGAGTCTGCCTCCGGCCTTCGCAAGTGCCATTGGACCAAGCTCGACCACCTCGTGCGCCGAGGGCCCGACCCCCGCGCCAAGCACGTCGGAACCGGCGCGGAGCGCGAGGTCCACGTCGATCGTCCCGCCGCCCGTTGGCGTCCCTGCGACGTCCGCTACGAGATACAATGTGCCCGGTGGGACTTCGAAGGCGAGGTCCGTGGGTTGTTGGTCTTGTGCGGTCGTCTGCGCGGGGTTGGGGGCGAGCGCCCCGGTCTTGTCGAGGATGACGGTCGCGTTGGGTGCGGTGATGTTGAAGTGGACGTGCGGAAGCGTGAAACCTGCGGGATCATGGCCGCCGACGACGTAGGATGGCGGCGCGTTGTCGGCCGTCTGATAGCCCAAGTACGTGTGCAGCGCGAGCGCTTCACCCGCTCGCAGGAAGAAGCCGGCGGGCGGCATCTTCGCGGTCATGTGCACCGTGTACGTCTTCCCTGCTTCGATCGTGTCGGGCGCGTCGGTCGCTGTGAAGTACACGGCCCACCGTTCCTTCGTGCCGAACCAACCGCCAACGGGAGGGAACTGGATCCCCTTCGTTATGCTTGCGGCAGGCTGGGCGCTCGTGAAGCGGAGCGTGATGGGAACGTCGCCGAACACCTCGAATGTCCGTTGCGCGCTCGGCCCCACCCATGGTTTCATCGTGCCCGCCATGTCCCCACTCGTGAAGAACGCGACGCCCGTGAATGACTCAGGGATGCTCGTGGGGGGCACCTCCTTGGTGTTGGGTTCGACGAACGTGAGCGCATGGTCCGCCGTCAGGACGAAGTGCTCCGTGACGAGGTCTCCCCGCGGGCCCATCGCGGTCACGGGCGTTGTCGCGTTGGGGCTCGTGGGGCTCGTGGTGTTCGATTCGGTTGCCTGACCAGACGGCGTCCCCGCAGTGGGCGCGCCCGCGCATCCAGAAAACATGAGGACGCAAAGGAGGACGAGCCATCGCACGATGAGCCATGTCCAGTGTCGCGTTTCAGCTTTCCCGGAACTCTGGGCTCATGCAGACCGCAAGTGCCACGCCTTCGGCTGCGTCATCGCAAGGATGCCCTCGCGGCCAAGCGTCACGCCCACGCCGCTGTGCCCGCGTCCCGACCAAGGCAAGCGCGGGCTCACCCGGTCGCACGCGTTCCAGTACGCAGAACCCACGCTCAGATGCGACAACAACGACCGCGCGCGCGCCTCGCTCCGCGAATAGACGCCAGCAGTCAGGCCATAGGGCGTGTCCTGCATCAGGCGGAGCGCTTCTTCGTCGTTCCCCACGGCTTGCAGGCCGATGATCGGGCCGAAGCTTTCCTCCCGCATCACCTCCATCGCGTGTGTGACATCAGTGAGGACGGTTGGCTCGAACCAGTTCCCGGGACCAGCGCGCCGCGCACCGCCGAGCCTCACGTGCGCGCCCTTGGTCCGGGCGTCCGCGACTTGGCGGTCCAGCACGCCGAGCTGAGCGCGCCGCGTGACCGGGCCGATATACGTTCGCTCATCTGCAGGATCGCCCATGACGAAGCTCCTCACGTTCTTGAGGAACTCGTCCGCGAAGTGCTCGTGGATGTCCTCGTGCAGGTAGATTCGCTCGACGCTGCAGCAGCTTTGGCCCGTGTTGTAGAACGCGCCATCCGCAAGCGAGGCTGCTGCCTTCGGGACGTCCACGTCGTCCGTGACATAGACTGGGTCCTTCCCCCCAAGCTCCAGCTGCACGCGCACCATCGCGGCGCCTGACGCGGCGGCCACGAGCTTTCCCGTGGCGTAGCTGCCCGTGAAGAAGACGCCGTCGATGGGCTGCTGGAGGAGGCTTGCGCCAACGTCCCCCGCGCCGATGATGGGCGCGAAAACATCCTGAGGCACGCCCGCGTCGTGCAAGGCATCCGCGATCGCGAGGCCCGTAAGGGTCGAGAATTCGCTGGGCTTGTAGAGCACGGCATTTCCCGTGAGGAGCGCCGGCACGAACACGTTGGACCCAACGAAGTACGGGTAGTTCCACGCGCTGATGTTCGCGATGACGCCCAGCGGCTCGCGCGTGATGGCCTCGCGCAAGCCCGCCTCGCTGGAAACTTCCTCCTCGCGCAGCGCCTGCGGCACTTCTGCCAGGAAGTAATCGATGCGTCCAACGACGGCGGTCAGCTCGCTGCGCGATTGCTTGATGGGTTTGCCGACCTCGGTCGTGAGCGTGCGCGAGAGCTCCTCGCGGCGCTTCACGAGCGCGTCGCGGAAGCGGCGCACCATCGCGGTGCGCTCGTCCAGCGGAAGCGCGGCCCACCCTGGCTGAGCGGCGCGGGCGCGCTTGGCCTTCTCGCCGATAGCGACCAGCGAGTCCGTCTCGACGCGCTCCACGAGCGCGCCCGTGGCCGGATTCGTGATATCGAGCATCTACATGGCCTCTCGGAAGATGCGCTCGAAGTCGGCGAGCGTCACTGGCACGGGGTTGTTCTGGTGGCACGAGTCCGCAAACGCCACGGCTGGGCAGCGCGCCAAGTGCTCCCGCGTGACGCCCCCATGCGAGAGCTTCGCGGGGATGCCGATCTCGGCCTTGAGGTCCGCGAGGAAGCGGAGGAATCCCTCGGGAGAGTTCTCTTTGGCGCCGACGATGCGCGCCATCTCCGTGAACCGGTCCGCGCGTGCCGCTGAGTTCATCCGGACCGCGTGGTCGATCATGATGCCGCACGCGAGACCGTGGTGCATGTCCGCGACAGCGCCCAGCGCGTGGGCGCACGAGTGCGCGACGCCCAGCCCCTTCTGGAAGGCGATGGCGCCCATCATGCTCGCCATCATGATTTCGCTTCGCGCCTCGATGTCTTTGGGGTGTGCGTTGCAGCGCGGCAACGCGCGCGCCGCCATCCGCAATCCCTCAAGGGCGATGCCATCGCAGATTGGGTGGTAGTCCTTCGCGAGGTACGCCTCGACGCAATGCGTGATGGCGTCCATGCCAGTGGCCGCAGTGATCTTCGGGGGCAAGTCGAGCGTGAGCTGGGGGTCGGCGAACACGCAGCGGGCCAGGAGCTTGGGGTCGAAGACGATCCGTTTCACGTGGTGCTCGTCCGAGATGACCGTGCTGCGGCCGACCTCGCTGCCCGTTCCGCTCGTGGTGGGGATTGCGACCCAGTACGGGACGTCCTTGTCGATGGGGCGCGCTCCCGGCTTCCCGTCCTCATAATCGAGGATGGCGCCTGGGTGACTGGCCATGAGCGCGATGGCCTTCGCGACGTCCAGCGCCGCGCCGCCCCCGATCCCGATGATGCAATCCGCGCGGTGCGTGCGGAACGCGGTGGCCCCCGATGTGACGTGCGACTCGACGGGGTTCCCCGAGAAGTCGCAAAACGTGCTGCTATCAAGGGACGCGAGGGAATCCGCGAATGCCTTGAAGAGCGGGAGTCGTGCAAGCCCCGCGTCGGTCACGATGAGCGGGCGAGTGAACCCGCGCTGCTCCAAGTGCGCGCGCACCTCGCCAGAAGCGCCGGGCCCGAAGCGGATGGGGGTGGGGAAGGTGAAGGAGACGACCACAAGCGAGAACCAACCCGCTTCGCGCAAAGCATTTTCCTCGCTTGACGCTGGACCAATGGGCTGCGAACGCCTGCGGTCGTGGTCTCGTCGTGCACGGTTTACGCCGGACGCTTTTCGGACGCGAGCCGCAGCGAGCGCCCCCGCAGGGGCGAGGGCCGAGCCCGCAGGCGAGCGCCCGAGTCCGAAAAGGGCCGCGGAAGGGCCGCGCTAGATGATCTCGAAGTACCTCTTCGTCTCCCAATCCGTGACGGCGTCCTGGAACTGGCGCCATTCCCACTCTCGTGTCCTCACGAAGTGATCCACGAAGCCATCGCCGAAGAGGGAGCGAGCGAGCTTCGAGTCGCGCATGCGCGCCGTCGCCTCCTGCAGCGTGTGAGGGAGGCGCTCGGCCTTCTTGTCGTTGTACGCGCTGCCCACGATGGGCGCTTCACGCAGTTCGAGGCCCTCCTCGATGCCGTGGAGGCCACTGGCGAGGCACGCGGCGACTGCGAGGTATGGGTTCACGTCGCTCCCTGGCACGCGCGTTTCGAGGCGCGTGGACTTTGGGCCCGCAGGGATGGCGCGCAGCGCCGTCGTGCGGTTGTCCACGCCCCACGTGACCTTCGTTGGCGCCCAGTAGCCGTCCACGAGGCGCTTGTAGGAGTTCACGGTTGGCGCGAACATCGGCAAGATGTCCGGCAGGGCCTGCATCTGCCCCGCAAGATAGCTGCGGAACGTCTTGCTCATCTTGTGCTCCGCTTTGTCGTCGTGGAAGAGGTTCTTCGTGCCTACGCTATCATAAAGAGATTGATGCACGTGTCCTGAGCAACCAGGCAGGTTTTGGTTCCACTTGGCCATGAAGCTGGGCATGATGCCGAACCTCCTGGCGACGTCCTTGATGCCGCTCTTGAAGAGCACCGCGCGATCCGCGGCCTCCACGGCTCCCGCGACGCCAAGCGCCGCTTCGAGCACACCTGGACCGGTCTCGGTGTGAAGGCCCTCGATGGGCACGCCAAGCGCAGGCAGGTCCGTCATGATGGCGGCGAAGAAGTCCGGGTTCTGCCCCATGCGCTGCACGGAGTACCCGAACATGCCGGGCGTCAAGGGCTCTGGCGCGCGATATCCCTTGTCCGCGAGACTCCTCGGAGTCTCGCGGAAATTGAACCACTCGAACTCCATGCCGAACATGGGCGTGAAGCCCAGCGCATTGGCCTTTCGCACGGTGGTCTGGAGGAGTTGGCGCGGGCAGACGTCAAGGGGTGCTCCTTGCGCGTCCACGAACTCGCCAAGGAAGAAGGGCGTGCCGCCTTCCCAGGGGATGCGGCGCATCGTGCTCAGGTCGATGCGTGCCGTCGCGTCTGGATAGCCCGTGTGCCAGCCCGTGTACTGCGAGTTGTCGTAGCACGCGTCGGACGAGTCCCATCCGAAAACGACGTTGCAGAAGCCCAAGCCCGACTCGGCGGCGCTGAGGAACTTGGCCTTGTCCAAGTACTTGCCACGGAGGATCCCATCGATGTCCGTGACGGCGACCTTGATGCGCGAGTCATTCGAAGCGCGCAACTCGCCGAGGACGTCCTTGGGCTTCTCCGCGCGTGAGGGCGCCATAGGGGAGGACCCCCGTTGGCGGGGCTAAACGCTTTCGGTCACAGCGCCGACCGCATCGTCACGTGGCCCGTCGGGGCCACCGTGATGATGTCGCCATCCGCGACGCCTCTCCACCCGTCTATATGGAGGACCTCGTGCTCTTGACTCAGGACGACCGTTCCGTCGGGGAGCTTCGCGTGCCCCAGCGTGTAGTAATCCGGTGCGCACGCTTCGGGCGCGCACGCGGCGGGGTCGTTCCCTATGCGGCGCAGGCCCCACGCAGAGCGGCCGTCGGTCAGGAGCAACGTGAGCGAGCTGTATCGGCACCGCGCATCCACGTCGCGGGCAAGCGTCGAGAGCGCGTCCTCCACGCTTGCGCCCTTCCGGCGCTCCGCGAGGATCGCCGCGAAGAGCGCGCGCGAGTCGTTCTCGCCCTCGGGCGCGTAGCCCCACACGGTGCCATTGTGCGCCAGCGCGAGTCCCTCCTCGATGAATGGGTGCGTGTTGTCGAGCTTCCTTGAGCCAAGCGATGCTTTGCGCACGTGCGCGAGCACTGTGCCGCGCGCGGCACCCAAGCGCGCGACAGCGCGCGGGTACTCGTCATCGACCACCGCGTCGAGCGTGGAGCGCCCCGCGTAGCAGAGTTGGCCCTCCGCGTCCGCGAACACGATGCCCCAACCGTCCTTGTGCCCGGGCGCCATGCCGGCGCCCACGCGCCCCACGTGGGCCTCCGCGCGGAAGCGCGTGACGAGCTGGGCCGCGGACGCTCGCGAGCCCACGACGGCCATCATGCGGCACATGCGGGCCTATTCAGGCGCTACCATGAAAAAGGGTTGCTTCCACCCGGGGATTGGCTCCGTCACACGCGGGTCGTTCCCCACGCCATCCGGCTCTTCCCGTGGGGAACATCATCGGCGATTCGCAGCGGAGTCGAAAGGGTCCCTGGTCCTGCGGGTCGGAAGGGGAGGGTCGGGGGGTCGAAGGGGCACGAGTCGCGGACAACGGTCCTCCTGCGCCGCTTCGCGTTCCATGAGGATCGCGTTGTTCGCGGGCGACGAGCTCGATATCGCGCCCTCCGCCCCCTTTGGGGGTGTCCCGCTTCCGTTACCGCCCTAGTGGATCTTCGGAACGTGTCCGTAGATCGCGCCAAGACTCCAGGAAACCAAGACACCAAGCGGGGAAGCATTCAGTCCACATGGGGCGCCTTGGCGTTTTGGCGTCTTGGGGTCTTGGCGTGAACCGGCCTTGACCGAGAGGGCCCGCGGGCGGCTGCACTGGATGACTTGTCCGCGTGCAGGCGACCAGACCACGCCACTGGCGCTACGCCCGCCACGAACGCCACTCTTTGTGGCTCCATGATGTCCAACTCAGTTGGCGCGCGTGGCGACCACGGCGGACGTCGCGTGTTCTGGGCGCTCGGGCGGCTCGTTTTCGGTCAAGTCCGCCAAGTGGCCTGGAAGCCTATGAGGGACACTGAGCGCTCAACCGCGGACCCAATAGAGGATGGCGATGACGACGACGGCAGCAGCGCTCCCGATCGCATACCACTTGACCTGGCGCCAGTCACGGTCCGGCATCATGAGGCTACGCCCGCTTGTCGATGGGCACCCACGGCATCCGGTCTTGGCCGGTGTACTCGGCGTCGGGGCGGATGAGGCGGTTCTCGCTCATCTGCTCCATGATGTGAGCGGTCCAGCCGGAGACGCGGCTCACCGCGAAGATGGGCGTGAAGAGGTCCGTGGCGATGTTCATCGAGTGGTACGTGGAGGCGCTGTAGAAATCGACGTTGGCGTCGAGTCCCTTGAGCGCCTTGACCTTCTGCTGGATGGCGGTGCTCATCTCGTACCACTTGAGGTTCCCGCCGCGCTTGCCGAGGCGTTCGCTCATGCTCTTGAGGTGCGGCGCGCGTGGGTCGAGCACCTTGTAGATGCGGTGGCCAAAGCCCGGGATCTTTTCCTTGTTGGCGAGCTTCTCCATGATGTACTTCTCGACGCGGTCAGCGCTCCCGATGTCCTCGAGCATGTGCATGACGGCCTCGTTGGCGCCGCCGTGCAGTGGGCCCTTCAACGAGCCGATCGCGCCCGTGACGGCCGAGTGCATGTCGCTAAGCGTGCTGGCGATGCAGCGCGCCGTGAAGGTGCTCGCGTTGAACCCGTGGTCCACGTGAAGCACGAGCGCCACGTCGAAGTCGCGCGATATCTCACCATCGGGCTCCTTGCCCGTCAGCATGTAGAGGAAGTTGCTGGCGTGGTCCAAGTCAGCCTTGGGCGCGATGGGGTCGTGCCCCTCGCGGAGGCGGTGGTACGCCGCGATGATGGTGCTCGTCTTGGCCGTGATACGGTGGGCCTTCCGCATGTTCGCGGCGGGGTCGTTGCGCTCGACGTCCGGGTCGTAGCTTGCGGCCATGCTGACCGCCGTTCGGAGCGCTTCCATGGGGGGCGAACGCCCCGAGATCATCTTGAGCGTGGCGACGATGTCGGTCGCAAGCGGGCGTTCCTTGGCCAGCTTCTCCCTGATGTCTCCAAGCTCGCGGCTGTTGGGCAAGTGGCCGTGCCAAAGGAGGTGCGTGACCTCCTCGAATGATGCGTTCGTGGCGAGGTCGTGGATGTCGTAGCCTCGTAGTGTGAGACGCCCCTGTTGGCCATCCACCATGCTCAGTGCCGTCTTGCCTGCAACGATTCCTTCGAGCCCGCCTTTGCCGCTCATGTATCCACCGTTGTTCGGCCGCGGGAATATGAGAGGTTGACAAGAACCTTCCGGGGAATACGGAGTTTGAGAGTCTTTCCCTCTGGGTTCATCCAGGCAGTTGGGTCTGCTTGGTCAGTCGTGGCCTCGGGATGGTTTGCCCCTCGCCCAGGAGGTGCAGCATCTCGACGGCGTTCACTGCCGCTTGTGCGTGGGGCGTGTTGTTGAAGAACATGCGCACGATCCTGTCGTCAGCTTCGAGCTTCGCTGCGTGGGAGGCCCACGGCGCCAACTCTTCCGTCGAGTACAGGTGGTCGTACCGCGCGCCATCTTGCTTGTCAGTCGCGCCCGTGTCGTTTCGCCAGCGGTCCTCGCGGCGCCCGTGGAAACGAACGTACGAGTGCCGAGCCGTACTGGGCGAAGCGACATTGGGCATCGAAGGGCCGTCCAGTTCCGCGAGGCACACGTCTGGGCTACGGAAGAGGTCGAGCGCCTCGTCCACCACGTGGCCGTCGCTCGTTACCCAGGCGGGGTCCCGCAGTTCGATGGCCACGGAGCGCCCCGCGAGGGCGGAGAGCGCCTCGGTCAGAGTGTGGAGTACACCGGAATGGGGCTCAAGCCGTGGCGGGAGTTGTACGAGCACGGCGCCAAGCAGCCCCTCGTCCGACAGGGGGTCGAGCACTTGGCGCTCGAAGCGCGCCGCGAGCTCCCAAGCGCGCTGCACGTCCCCCTTCGCGAGCGCGTCGTGCGTGACCTCGCGTGGCATCTTGAGGCTGAACTCGAAGGGGTATCCCGCGTTCGCGAGGTCGATGCCTTGTCTGCACCAATCCGCGACGAGGTCCTCGCCGGGCAGTGCATCGAAGGTGCTGCTGAGCTCCACGCATTGGAAGCGCGAGGCGTAGTACGCGAGCCACTCGTCGGACGCGTCGCGAAGTGAGACCGGATAGAATGGCCCCACCCAGGCGGCGTGGCTCCAACCGCTGGTGCCAATGAGGATCATGTGAGAAGCACCTACTCATGGACGCGTCCGCGCACTGATAAGCGAAGCGCAAGCCGCCGCGGACTTGGACCACGCGACTACCCCCTCCCCCTTTCTTCGTGTCCACATTGAGTAGCAGCGTTCGAGGGGCCGCGAGAGTTCCACCGGAAGCATGCCAGCGCGGCCATCTGGAAGTCAGTTTCGGGCCCCTCCAGCGCGTGGAGTCACGGCAGGGACCCCCTTTTGACCGGTTCCCAAGCGTTTCCTAACCAGAGTTCGGGAGCGTGGAAGAGGTAATGCGATGACCGACGATGTCTCTCGCTCCGCACCCG
>JBAZZN010000043.1:0-13267 GCA_041658815.1 Thermoplasmatota archaeon | reverse complement strand
CGCCCCACGCTGGACGTCGTTCGTCTCATGGGCGTCGAGGGCATCGCGCTCGTGGGCCGCGCCATCAAGGCCGTCTTCCCGTTCCTCCTCTTTGGCATCGGCATCTTCATCCCCACGAGCATCGGGGCCGCCATCGCCAAGAGCGAAGCGGGAATCCGTGGCGCGACGCACTTCGACACGGCGTTTGGCGCGAACCCCGTCGGATTGTACTTGCTCACCGTGTGGGTGCAGGTCCTCATCTTCATCGTCTTCATGACGCTCGCCACGCTCGCCGTCTGCGCGTACGCGGGCTTCCCCATCAAGCGCTTCATCAAGGACTACTTGCTCTACGTGTTCCCATTCGCGTGGGCCACGAGCAGCAGCGCCGCAAGCATCCCCGTGAACTTGGAGCGCACCCAAGCGCTTGGCGTGCGCAAGGAAGTGCGCGACTTCGTCATTCCCCTTGGCGCCACCGTGAACCTGGATGGCGCCATCATGGCGTGCTTCGTCATCACGCCCATGGCCGCGATGCTCGTGGGCTACCGCCCATCGTTCATCGACCTCCTGCTCCTCGTCATCCCCATCAAGCTCGTCACGATGGGAGTGCCAGGCATCCCCGGCGGGATCGCCGTCGTCGTGCCTCCCGTCGTCGCTGATATCTTGCCCATTCCCGAAGAAGGAAAGGCCGCGTTCCTTGCAATCTGGTTTGGCTTCTCGGTTGGCCTGAGCGATCAGTTCCGCACGGGCGTGAACACGACGACGAACGGCCTCGTCGCGATCCTCTTCGAGAAGTGGTACCCCAAGTACTTCGAGCGGCACGACCCCACGAAGGCGACACAAGGGGATGACGCACCGACCGACGCCTGACGGGCGGGGTACGCGAAGGTGCGAAGCGACCAGAAGGAGCGCACCCGAGTTCCTTCGCTGTCTTCGCACATTCTCTTAGGAGGACCGCTTTGGATGTGCACGGAGCACACGCTCGTCCGTCACAATGACGTCCATGTGCTCGTCGTGCGACTCGATCGGCAACTCGTCCACGATCTGCTCATCATAAGCGAGCCCCACGCGCAGCGCATGCGGCATGGCTTGGAGCGCGCGGTCGAAGTACCCGCCACCGTTGCCGAGGCGCTCGCACCGCAGCGTGAAGAGGAGACCGGGCACGATGACCACGTCCACGCTGGGCACGAGCTTGTGCGGCGCGGGAGGCTCCGGGATATGGTGCGCGCCATGCACGAGGCTACCGAGGGACGATATCTCGGCGAACCGCATCGTCTCGGCGCTCTCGATCACTGGCACCGCGACGCGCACGCGGTCCATCAGCAACTCCTCGATGAGGACGCGCGTATCGACCTCGGAATGGACGCCCACGTACGAGCCCACGAGCTTCGTGCGCTGCATCTCCGGCAAGGCGCGCAGCGCCTCCCGGATGCGCATCTCCTTGGCGCGGCGAAGGCCCGCAGGGATGGCCTTGCGCGCGGCGCGGGCGTGCAGGCGCGCGGCGGTCTTGCGCTCTTGGGGAGGGGGTTTGGGGGAACCCCGCGTAGGGGTTCCCCCAACGGCTAGCCACGAGAATATGCGCCACGAGAACACGCGAAGGAAGACCGCGTCCGGAACGGAGCGACGAATCACTCTGGGGGGTAAACCCCCCAGACCCCCCTTTGGGGGGGTAAACCTCCCAGACCCTCCTTTGTCGTCGCGCATGTGGAGTGAACCGCAAGCCGTTCGTTTGGAAGCTTCGATAGAATCGTCGCCACGAGGAGATTGCATGAAAGATGTTGACGCGTCACTTCGGGGGACTCTGTCCCCCGCGCCCCCTGCCGGGGGCTCGGCTGCCCCCGGACCCCCGCTCGCCGCTCGGCTGCGGCCTCGCTGACGACCTCACTTCGCGCGTGCGATGACCCACGCGCGCAGGAGCCAGATGATGATGGCGAGCATCACGATGCTGTAGGCCGCTTGCGCGATGGGAATCCACTGTGGCCGGAACCACGTGAGGATCGCGGTCTCCATCGCGAAGTACGCGCGGATGGAGGCGACTGCGCCCAGCACGGTGAGGAGCACGAAGGCCGCGCCGCGGAAGTAGGCCTCAAGCCGATCGCGCGACCAAACGAGCGACGGCGGCCGCTGCGTCCAGGGGGCCCCAGTGGCGTCCGTCAAGCGCGCCGCCTCCCGATGAGGAGGAGCGCGACGGCAGCCGCCGCCACGAGCGCGACCGCCTCGAAGCCTGGCACTTTGGGTGTGGGCGTCGGGAACGTGCCCGGGTAGTAGGCGGTGGATGCCGTCGGCATCGTCACGCCTGGCGCTTGTAGGAAGTCGTTGACGTTGGGGTTCGTGGTGACCACGTCCTGGTCCTTGGTTTTCACGAAGGTGGGTGCGAGCTGCACGTCGCCCTGGTTGCGCGCGACGACGACGTCGCCTCGCCACGTGAGGATCTCGAACTGGTAGTTGTAACGGTCGGGCACGGTCAAGTTCACCGCGCGCACGACCGTGGAGCCAGCCGCGATGCTGCCCGTCTCGAGCCATTGGACGTCCGCGATGAGGCGCGTGGTTACCTCGCGCGCCTTCACTTGGATGCGCAGGCTCTCGGAGTCGCTCGCGCCCTCGTTCGTGACGTAGAGGTCCGACTCGACGCGGACGCGCGTGCCGTTCCCGACGCCGTCACGCGTCACGTTCTGTACGAGGAAATCCACGTCGCGGATGCGGAGACCCGTGTCGAGCACGTTGGGTTCGAGGGCCGCGAGGTTGCGCGCGCTGATGGACGCGCGTTCCTGCCCCTGCTCGTCCTCGAAGACGGCGACGTCCACGCGGACGCTTCCCGCGCGCGGGACCTTGACTTGCATCAGGATGGAGCGCGTGGTGTCGCCCGGCACGATGCCGACGGTGGTCTGGTTCTCGACGAGGAGGAAGCCCGTGTCCTCGCTGTACGCCTTCGCTTGGAGCTTCACGGGCTTGCTGTCGCCGCCTCCCCGATTGTCGAGGACGGTCGTGACGTTCAGGATGACGTCCTGCGACAGCACGTGAGCGGGAGCGATATCAAGATTCACGATGTGGAGCGAGTGGGGCGACTCGAACGTCTGGAGACAGCCGGCGCTGAGCGCCACGATAGCGATGACCAGCACGAGCCCCGCTGCACGCATGATAGCGAGGATCGCTATGCAGCGTATAGAAGTGACGACTGGGGTCGGTCGCTGCCTACCCCGGTGGCCCCCTCGGCGTCTTTGTCCAGCCTCCACGCCAAGCCTGTCCTTAGTCAGTTTGGTGTCTTGGGTTCTTGGAGTATTGGCGTGATCAATCAAAAGAAATCGCTCAGCTTCGCTTTCTTGACCTTGTCGTTCTGGAAGGTGCTGTCGATGCTGTCACTCACGTGCTCGATGCGTTGCCTCGTGTAGGGGTCGATGGCGTAGCGGGCGCCGACTTCCTTCGAGACTTCGAGGTACTTCTTCACGCTGGCCTCGTACACCGTCATGGTGAGCGTCGCGTTCCCGCACTTGCGGCACTTGCCCGAGAGCGGGATGCGGCGGTACTTTGCCGCGCACTTGGTGCAGCGCACGCCCTGCTTGCTGAACGCCTTCAAGTTGCCCATGAGGTCGGGCAGGAAGTGCGAGCCGATGATGCGGGCGGCCACGTCGGGCGCGTCCACCGCGCGGATCTTGGCCGCAAGGCCAAGCTGCGCGTCCATCTTGTCCATCATGGAGCCGATGCTCTTGTACGCGCTCATGGCGGGCCCCTCCGCGATGTCCGCCGTGTCGTGCGTGAAGCCGAACCCCTCGTACTGCGAGGGCTTGCCGAGTCGGTCGGCCACGCGTTCCACGAGCTTCTCGACGTCCTTGGGCGATGGGTGCTTCTCTGTTGCTTCGAAGAACTCGACCGAGTACTTCCACGGGACATCGACGTTGTGCGCTTCCTTGTCCACCTCGCTGGGGTCGATGCGCATCGTGAGCGTGAGGGGCGCATCCATGAGGCCCCCGCGAGTGCTGGGGAGGTAGGCCCTGCTGAAGTTGAGGAGACCATCCATCAGCAACATGACACAATCTTCGTCACCGTCGCAGTTTCTTCGCTTGCTCGCGTGAAAATACGGGTGCCCGTAGTGCGCTTGCGCCTTGTTGTGCCCGATGATGCGGCACAGCACGCCGCCGCTAGTGTGTGGCGCGAGCGCGACGAAGAGGTGCCCGTAGAGATCCTCGCGTGTATTACAATTGTAATACGGCTTGTAGCCGTAGAACTTCGTGAGCAGCTCGTCCACGTACTGGGACGCCCGCAGCATGTAGTCCAAGCACAGCGTGCTCACGATGATGTCCTGCACGCGCAACTCGATGACCTGGTCCTCGCGCTCCAGGGGCGCGCCGCGAGCGTCGTGCGTGTAGCCCAGTTCCTTGAGCTTCTCCAGGGTCACGTTGGCTTCCTTTGGCTTGAAGTGGGTGAGCGTGATGTTGATCATGTCGAAGCGGACCGTCGCGTCCTTGAACGTGAACAGGTTGTGCTTCGCGCGGAGGATGCCTTTCTCGATGGGCTCGGGGAACTTGCCTTTGCTGATGAGGCCCACGACGGCCTTCACGGACTCGGGCGGCTTGTCCATCTTCAGGTGGTCGAGCGCGGCTTGCACGAGCGGCGCGATCTGGATGGTGCGCGGTTGCATCCGCCCTTCCTGGGGCACCGCGAGCGTGTGCGCTCCGCACGTGTCGCACTTGTAGAGCACGTTCTTGGCGCCGCAGGCTGGACACTGCCGATCGCCGATCTCGATGTCGATCGCGTTCATCTTGACCGCGTCCGCGAGCAAGCGCTGCGTGCCGCCAGCGTTCGCGATGGGAAAAAGGAGGTGGACTGGCGGGCTCATCTTGCGTTCGGCGGCCTTCTCGGGGCGACCCATTCGTGTGCCGATGCGGTACATGCCGCGCGGCTTCACCTTGACGCCTGATAGCTCGCTCACGAAAGCGCACGAGCCCCCGCCTGCGGGCGGATCGAATCGCGCCCCGGCGCGCTGCACGAGTCGAGCACCGCTGACCTCCAGACCGAGGCAGCGCACGAGCGCGTACGAGTGCCGCTGGAGCTTCACCCAGTCGAGGTGGACCTCGTGCAGCGCACCAAGCTCGATTAGCACGTCCTTCGCCGTGCGCCCGTCGTCCTGGATGGGTGCGTCGAGGGCGGCTTTTGGCAGGAGGAGGCTTCCTTCTTCGAGCGTTTCCCAGCGCCCTTGCTGCTCGACGAGGCGAGAGAGCGACTTGATATCATCGAGGCTCACGTCGTGCCAAAAGAGGTTCCAGCGTGGGTGGAGCGGCGTGCCCGATTTCTCGGCGAACTGGAACGCCTCCTGGGCCGTCGCGAGGAAGGGAACGCTTCCGACGGCGCGTTCGGCGACCTGCGCCCACCATTCTTCGCACCATGGCGCGAGGGGGAGCGTCTTGTTGTTCTCCGCGAACTCGCCGTATGGCACGAGGATCTCGCCGAGGTCGATGATCTTGCTGACGATGGGCCGCAGGCTCTTTCCTTGCTTGTACGTCGTGACCTCGACGAGGTTCCCGTTGGTGAGGAGCGCGATGGGCGGCTCGATGCTATCACACGGCGTGGTCGCGGTCGCCTTGCCGGGCCGCTCGATCTTCATCTGTGTGCCCGGCGCAAGGAAATCGTCCGTGAGTGCCATGGCGGCGGGGTGGATGCTCGTGGTGGCGAGGCCGCCCGTCCTGCTCCGGCCGTAGCGCAAGCGCCAGCCGCCCTTGCGGGACGGGTACGAGAAGACGGGGCGGCCCGCGATGAGGTCGTCCAAGTACTTCTTGCTCGGCTCGATCGCGGAGCTTGGGGTCTCGTACTCCTTGGCCCAGGGGTCCGTGAACTTCTTGCCGCCGGCCTCCTGCGACTTTCCTTGGGCCTTCTTCACGTAGTCGATGATCTTGTCGATGAATTCCCAACCATCCAGCTTGAGCGCTTTCACGTTCTTCTGGATCTTGGGCGCTTTTTGCGTCATGCCCTCGGCGAGCACGAGGCACGCGCCGCCGCGGATCTGGTTCGTTTCGATGCGGGGAAGATCGCGGTTGCCGCCGATCTCGTCCTTCTCCGTGCCCTCGCCGTCGATCATGACGGGGCAGTTGCGCATGATGAGCTCGATCTCCTCGTTGCTGGGCTTGTACTGGAGGTTCGCCACCATCTTGTAGGCGGGGATCTCTTCCTTCATGCGGCCGATCTCTTTCTCGGTCGCCACGTACTTGCCGATGCCCATCTCGCGGCGCACGACGTCAGCGATCAGGACGCTGAGAGCTTGCCCCGTGCCGCCGGCTGCGCGGATGGGGCCGGCGAACGATATCGAGGCGCAGTCCGTGCCGTCCTCGTTCTTGAGGATGCGCACGCCCGCGATGCCTTCGAGGGGTGCCACGAGGATGCCCTCCGTGAGGATGGCGAGCCCCGTCCTGATGGCTTGGTCGAGCCCCTTGACCTTGCTCTCGAACTGGCCAAACTTGCCTGCCGCCACTTCCTTGGCCACGATGAGCGACAGCTCCTCGCGGTTCGTGGTCTTCGATAGCACGCGGATGCGGTCCGCGACGCCGCGTGGTCCGACGAGTTCTTCGACGCGGGCGGCAAGGTCGATGGCGGGCGGGATCTCGACTCGCGTCTCGGGGTCCATGCCCTTCTCGCGGCACCGCTTGGCCAGCTCGTACTCGACGCGCATGCGGGACTCGAGCGCGCCGAAGTAGCGCTCCATCTCCTCGCTCGCGCCGCGGCCAGTGGGGAGGACGACCTCAGGCGCCTCGAAGTCGAAGTCCTCGACCAAGTCGGGGTCCTCCGCCCGCTTCTCGACCGCATCATCAAAGTACGCCGCGTGAGCCAAGGCAAGCCTTCGGCACGCGGCGCCTGACGAAAGGGGTATCGGTGACCCATGGTCGGAAGCTCCGTTTCCGGTGGAGCCGGTTCTCGCCTGGGCACACCCCGTTTCGGGGCTCAACATGAAGATGTGACCGGTGGCCGCACATCTCCAGTGGAAGCAGGGGGGTTAGGCCCTGCTCCCCGCTCCACGCGCCCTTCGCCTAGACGACGTCCCCCGGGTTCGCGAGTTTCTCGGGCTGCCGCATCTGGTTCCCGAACGCGCTCTTGCCCGTCGCGTCCACGCCCGCGGGCTTGCCCCGGTGAAAGTCGATCATCCAGGGCTTCCCCGTGTCCAACTCGACCACCGGCACGCGCCCGGGCTCGGGCAGGAAGCCGTGCATCTTCTGGTAGGCGGTCTGCGCTTGCCAGCAGCTCGCGTTGATGAGCGTGACGCCCCGATAGCTTTCCATGCCCGCCGCGTGCACGTGCCCCGTGACGAAGACGTCGGGCACCGTGTCGATGGTGAGGTAGTCCTTGTGCTCGGGCGCGATGGGCGTGCGCAGGCCGTACACGGGCACCATGTGGCGGCGCTGGACCATCTCCTTCATCGTGGCGATGGGGTTCTCGTACGTGAGACCCGCCACGCGCGTGATCCAGTCGTCCATGCTGCGGCCATGATAGCTCAAGAACTCGACGCCCTCGATGCTGAGCTTGCACGGGTTCCCGATGTGCTGCACGCTCTGGGGGAAGAGCTTGCGGTACTTCTCGGGGAGAGCGGGCTGCGGCTCGGCGGGGCGCACGAGGTCGTGGTTGCCTGGCAGCACGAACACTTTGATGTCGTCGCGGATGCGGTTGATCTGCTCGCCCGCGAACGTGTACTGCTCGTAGGCGTCCTTGATGGCCAGCTCGTCCTCTTGGCCTGGGAAGATGCCGATGCCGTCCACCACGTCGCCGTTCACGACGAGATAGCGTACTTTGCGCGAGAGCGCCTTCATGCGCGAGTCGCCCCACTCAAGGTTGATCCACTTCACGAAGCGTTCCCAATCATCGTGCAGGAAGGTCTTGCTGCCGAAGTGGATGTCGCTGAGGATCGCGACGGCGGTCGCATTCTGCGACCGCCTCGCCGATCCGGTCAGGGGTACGTCTGGCCGCACCACGCCTTCCAGGATGAGGAGGTCGCCGCGGCCAGGCGGCTTGCAGATGAGCCCCACGACCTCGTCCTCGATGAGCGTGTCCGCCTCTGATAGCAATTGCTCGTTGGAGCTTGGCGCAAGGATGGCGACGGCGCCTGTCTCGTCCTCCAGCTCGATGAGTCGGTGGCCGTTCTTCGTCGTGCGGATCTCCGTGACGAGGCCGATGAGGGGGACCTTCGCGAGGCCGCCCAGCCGCGCGCGGTCGATACGCACGGAGCCCGCGAACTCGCGGCGCTGGCGCAGCATTCGCCGGATCTTGTCGAGGCGGTCGTTGAAGTACCTCGTGAAGTCCGACATCGAGCCTTCGCACGTCGAGTTGCCAGTGACGTCCTCGAGGATCTCCGTCTGGTGCAGGTAAGGTTCGACCAAGGTCGGACGGGGACCAAGCGGCCCGCCATTGGGCTTCTGGGGCGGAGGGGCCGCCGGCTCTTGGATGACAAGGTGTTGCGCGTGCAACATCATCGGCAGGTCAGAGCGCGCGAGCAGCCCCTCGGACAACTGGGGCTCGGCTTGCAGCCTGGCAAAGGCGTCGGGCGCCACGAGCACGCCGCGCTTCGACAGTTCCGCGAGAAGGGCCTGCACTGAGCGTGGTCAGGAAGATTGGAGATAAGAAGGCTTTCACGCCATCTTGGTCTTCAAGTCCTTCTTGACGTCAGCAAGCGGGCGCCCCTCGGTCGGGATGCCCAGCTCTTTTGCGGCGCGGCGGACGCGCGCGTCCTCTTCGGACTCCGTCGTCGGCTGAGCGGCCGCCGTCTCCGCAGCGATCTCTGCCTTCGATTCGCGGGCGCCCTTCTCGAACTCTCCCTTTGCACGGCCAAGCGACCGCGCGAGCTGTGGGATCTTCGCGGCCCCAAAGAAGATGACGACGATGAGGAAGATGATGATCCACTCATTGGCGCCAAGGAGGGCAAGGGTCAGGGGGAGCACGAGGCGACCTCGGGAGCGCCTACTTCCCGGCTCCCGATGAAGGTATCGCGGACCTGGCGACCTGGGGTCTTAAGTAGGATGAGAGCGCGCGGGGGCGGCTACTAGTGATGACGCCAGTTGCCCCGGGCACCACGAAGGCGCCCGTCCTCGTCCCGTTCTTGTGCCCCATCTGCGCGGCACCAAACGCAGTGCATCTGGTGACGCTGAGCCGACAAGGCATCATGCCGTGCGTGGCCTGCCACAAGAAGCTCCGCGCGGCAGACGTGATGCGCGCGCTGCACACGCCGCGGAAGGCGTAGGTGCTTGGTGTCTTCGTGTCTTGGCGAGGAGAGGCGGCTCTAACTCCATCCGCAATCCTGTAGCTGGATTCGGCCCTAACCGACTGCGGGTGGCTCTAACTCGATATCCGGGCACCCACGGGCCCCGTCGCCTCTTCCAGCAGCCCCGTCCCAGGATTGTAAACGACCGTATATCGACCGCTTTCTCCCTTCTCCCATCCGCCGTCCAGGAAGTACGAGTACCCAGGCGGTCGCGCGAAGCTGCGCAAGAAGATCTGCACTTCCTGCGCGCCAAAGACGGCACGGACCACGCGCACGCCCTCGGACAATGGCACGAGGTCCGCGGGCTCGGCTTCCTTGGGGAACCAGCCGTGGGACTTGTCCTTGGGCGGCTCGACGGGTCCGCTTGATAGCGCCCTTGGCACGCCTTGGCCGAGGCTATCGTTTCTGGGCAACGGAACGGGCGGGGCGGGCGCGTCGATGCGCTGCATCTCGACTTGGTAGTACATGCCGCCCTTCTCCATCCAAACTAGAAGCCAGTACGGAGCGAGGGTGTCGTTGAGCGGGCCCGTGCCGTTGAGCGCGGCCATCTTGAACGTGGCGCGGTAGAGCCGGGGGTCTTGCGCGTTCACGAGCCAGTCCATCACGCCCTTGTCGAGGAGTTTCGCGTCACGCACGGCATCGCTCAAGACGTATGGGGCGTACGCTGCGTCTCCGTCGGGCGGCTTCTCGCCGTCCCACGCGACGCGCTTCACGCTGCGATCGTCCTGGAACGTCGCGGCCGAATCGCGCGGCGGCAGGAGCGTGGTGCCCGCTTGCAGCGTCACGAGACGCGCGTCCATCGTGGCTGGCAACGCGCCGTCCACGCGGATGTTGGGCGCGAGCTCGTCGCTCGTGATGGTGAGGCGCACGCGTTGCGGCCAAGCGGACGCTGCCGTCATCCAGAGGCTGCCGTTGATGCCTGGCACGTCGTGAAGGTCGAACCTCGTCGCGCCCTCCTCCTGCGCTGCGTACGCCAACGTGCCAGCGGCCGCGAGCCGGTGCGGGAGGGTCGTCGAGATGGTGACGTCGGTCGGGACGGATGGGGCCACGACGAGCGCGGAGCCGGGCGAGGCGAGGTTATCGGGAATGATGACGTCGTGTGCTGAGCCAGGACCCAGAGGTTTGCCGAACAGGACGCTGGCGCCAAACAGCCACGGGTACCCGCGCTCGTCGAACGATACCACGTTGGCGTCCTGCGAGAGCGGATAGACGGCCTGAACGATCGCCTCGTGCGCTGGGCTCACGTACAGGTCGCTGAACTTCGTGCCGCCAAGCGTCGTCGTCACGCGGAACGTGTCGTGCACGAGCCGCGCTGCGTCAAGCACCTTGCCACCAGGCGCCAACTCGAAACGCAGTTGCGTGCCAGCCGCCACGGGATGCCCGTTCTCCCAGCGCGCGAACTCCACGTACGCGCCGTTGACTTCGTACACGGCCACGTCGCCCAGCTTGGGGTAGGCGACGAGTGGTGGCGCGCTCTGGCCGTTGTTCGCGCAGCCCGCCAGCCCAGCGAAGACGACGACGATAAGCACGAGGGCGGCGCGCACAAGCATCATCCGATGTCGCCAAGCCGCAGCACGCGCATCGTGTTGGTCTGCGCACGCACGCCGCCGCGGCTGCTCACGACGATCACGGTGTCGTCGTTCTTCAGGGAACCAGTCTGCATTATGGCGTCGCGCGCGCTCGCGAGGGCCTCCCACTCGTCGTTCTTGAATGGGGCGACGACGCCACGAACGCCCCACAGCAAGCCGAGCCTGCGCGCGGTGTCGGGGCGGCTCGTGACCGCGAAGATGGGCACGGTGGGCTTGTACTTGGAGAGCACGCGCGCGGTGAGACCATGATGCGTGAGCGCCACGATCGCGCTTGCGCCAAGCTCCTCGGCGCCGCGGGCGGCCGCGTGCGCGACCACGTCGGGCGTCGAACGGCTCGTGACGGTCCGGCGCCGCTCATGCAGGCTCGCGCGGGAGAGGAACTCGTGCTCGGCCTTCTGGGCGATGCGCCCCATCGTGGCCACTGCGGCCGCCGGGTGCTTGCCGATGGCGGTCTCGCCCGAGAGCATGAGCGCGCCGGTGCCGTCGAGCACTGCGTTGAAGACGTCGTTGACCTCCGCTCGCGTGGGGCGCGGGTTCTCGATCATGCTTTCGAGCATCTGCGTCGCAGTGATGCTCGGGATGCCCAGCCGATCGCAACGGAGCAAGATATCTTTCTGGATGAGCGGCACGTCCTCGGCGGGCATCTCCACGCCAAGGTCGCCGCGCGCGACCATCACGCCGTCGCTGGCCTTGATGATCTCTTCGAGGTTCTCGACGGCTTCGCGAAGCTCGACCTTCGCGATGATGCGAGTGCCGACGTCGTCGTCCAGCTCGGCGCGCACGCGGCTGATGTCGGCGGCGCTCCTGACGAAGGAGGCGGCGACATAGTCCACGCCTAGGCGCTGGCCGAAGTGGAGGTCCAACTTGTCCTTCTCGGTGGGGAAGCGGATCGAGAGGCGCACGCCAGGGAAATTGACGCCCTTCCCAGCCTTCAGGAGGCCGCCGTCCTCGATGGCTGCGAGCACGGTCTCCTTGCCTTCGATGGCAAGCACGCGCGCGGAAAGATAGCCATCGTCCATGAGGATGCGATCGCCCGGCTTCACGTCCTCCGCGAGGTGCGCGTACGTGATGGGCAGGACGCCTGGCTCCTTCTGCTCTTCTCCCACGTGGAAGCGTACTTGTTGCCCGCTCGCGAGGGGAATGGGTTGCGGTAGTTTGCCGATGCGGATCTTGGGGCCTTGGATGTCCTGCACGATTGGCACGTGGCGGCCCATCGACTCGCTCACGCTGCGCACGCGCTGGAATACGTCCTCGTGCTCCTGTTGCGAGCCGTGACTGAAGTTGAGGCGCACAGCGTCCATGCCGGCCTCGATGAGGGCCCGCAAGGTGGGTTCGCTCGTTGACGCGGGGCCCAACGTCGCGAGGATCTTCGTTCGACGCACTGTCGGGGACGGGGCGCGTGGCGTGGAATAGTTGTCGCTATCGGGACCGTTCGACGTCCGCCCCATCATGATGAAGTGCTTCTTGACGCTCCTTGGTGCAACGCCGGACGCAAGCCTCGTCAGCAATTCGCCTCCCTAGAACGTTCGTCCATTCTTGGCGTCCGGCGCCTCCCTATTTTCATCGGCATTATGACGGCATGATAAGCAATGTCCGGACCCTGCCCACCCGTGACCGCATGATTCGACACTCTATCGAGAATCTTTATGACCCCCGCAGGGGTCTTGTGGGTTGGACCAACCGCGTGGCTCGCGTCCGCCCGGACCAGCCTCCCTGCCTTCATCGATCAGCCTCCAAACGGGCGGACGCGTGTCCCGCAGTCGGCTCCTTTTTGTCCCATGACCATACATGCGGCAGCCGCGGCCATCGGCGCCCGCTCGCGCGCGCCCCACCGCCACCTTAGCTCAGTCGGTAGAGCTCCTGACTTGTAATCAGGGGGTCGTGAGTTCGATTCTCACAGGTGGCTTTGCCCGACCGCGGCTTCGACTACTTCGAGCACACGGCGGACGTCGGTATCCGCGCGTGGGGCCCCACGTTGGACGAGGCGTTCGCGCAAGCAGCGCTGGGCCTCGTAGCGAACATCGTGGAAGTGGCGGACGCTCACGCCGTGGGCGAGGCACAAGTCGTCATCGAGGCCGACTCGCTTGACCGGCTGCTCTTTCGTTTCCTCGAAGAGATCCTTGACGTCACACAATCCCGCTTGTGGGTCATCGCGGACGTCAACGTCAAGATCGAGAGCGAAACAAGGCTCGTGGCGACGCTCAAGGGCGAGGCGTATGAGGCCGCGCGCCACGGCCACGTGCACGAGGTGAAGGCAATCACGTTCCACGGCCTCGACGTGAAGCGGGGACCACCCGCAGAAGTGCGGGTCATCGTGGACATCTGAGCCGCGCCGTCGATGCTTCGCCGGATAGGCTCTTACGCGGTGCCCCACCTTGCCGCGGCCATGGCATTCCTCGGCGAACTCCGGCGGGTGGACGCGTGGCGCGTGGACATCCCGCGCTCGCACCTCGCAGGAATGCGCGTGGAC
>JBAZZN010000042.1:0-13467 GCA_041658815.1 Thermoplasmatota archaeon | reverse complement strand
CCCGGTGTGATGACGGCGCGGATCTCGTAGTAGTCGAACTCTGCCATCGCGGGTCAGGCCCCCGTGCATTGCGCTTGCGCGCGAGACGGCCGATGCGGCGAGCCGTTACGTGTACACATAGGGGGTCACTCTTCCTGGCGTCGCGATCACGATCATGGTCGGCATGCCTTCGCGCTGGTTCTCGGGCAGGAACTTGTCCTTGGTGGCGAGGTCCGTGCCGCTCGGCCAGTGGCCTCCCTTGGGGTGAGTGTGCCAGTCGCCCAGGTAACCCATGAGACCTCCGGTCCTCCGCTCGGCGCGCGCGACGGTGTCCGCGAGGCCGCGGGTGCCGCGCACGAAGTGGAGCGGGGAGCCGTGGCTGTCGGGGGGCGCGGCAAGTACGCGTGTGACGTACGTGATGCGTCGCTTGCGGTGTGCGAATCCGATGAGGATGCCGCCGGTCTCGCGGGGCTTGTGGTCGCGGAGCGCCGTGAGCATCTGCTCTTGGGTGCCGGCGAGGAAGCGCACTTTCCACGAGGGATCGTTCTCCGCCGCGCGGACGGTGGTGGGTCCAAGTTCGATGCGTTGGAGCCGCGTCGCTCCCGCATCCTCGCCGCTTGGGTCAGTCCACGAGAGTTGGAGGACGCCCTTCGCGGCTGCGCTGGCGCGGCAGCGAAGGAACGTGGACATCGCAGCGGCGTGGTGGCTCACGACGTCATCCGGAAGGCGGAGCGTGTCGCTGCTGCAGCTCATGCCGAGGTGGATCTGCTCGCGAAGCGGGGTGTCGGCGCGGGCTTGGTCGCCAACGAGCCAGTGGGAGATCGCGTCGTCGTCGATGGCGAGGTCGCGCATCTTCGCCTGGAGGTCGTCGATGCGCGGATCGCGGCTTCGCCCTTCGCTTAGCACGATACCGAGACGGCCTTCGTCTGCAAGCTCGAAGCGTCGGACTGGAGTGAGTCCGAACGTGGGTTCAAGAAGCGCTTCGAAGACGGCGGGCGCGGCCGTCGCGTCAAGGATCTGCTTGTGACTGGCGAGGTCGCTCCTCGGCGTGGATGCGAGATACTCGAGAACATTCGCGTCGACGTGTCGTGCGGGAGAGGCGTCAGGGATGATGCCGCTCACGGCCTTGACGAGTGCTTCGGCCTTGCGCTGCCCGAGCGAGTCGGGAAGGAGAGCGTGGCGCACGAAGTTGTGGGGTTCGATCGTGTCGTGGTCGACGATCGTTTGGTCCGTCTCTCCGCGTCTTGCGAGGTGGAGCGAGATCTTGGAGCCGAGCGCGCCCGCTCCGAGAAGTAGCGTCTTCTGGGTCGGCGTGTCACGCCGGAGAGTTGATAGCTCGCGAGCGGTGGCCGTCGTCATAGGTTTTCGATGGCTCATGCGGTAGACAGGTGCATCATCCTTCCATCCGCCCTCAGGGGGCGTGTGATCGCCACAGGTCACGAGGAGAAATGTGAGGTACTCGTTGGTGAGCATCGTGCCGATGACCTTCCGCCCTCGGGGAACAACAAGAATGAGCGGAATCGCAACGTCGCGCGCGATCCCCGCCTTGACGTGAGTGTCAAGCGCGCCTCGGAGGTCGATGCCCACGCTCTGCGCCCAATCGGCGACCTCGTCAAGCTTCGTCGGCAGCGTGCCGAAAGCGCTATCGTTCCGTCGTGTGAGGTCGGGCCAAGCGACGAGACCGCCCACGACCAACGTCCCCGGCTTCGCCCGGGGGAGATGGGGAGCTTTTCCGATTTCGACGGTCGCCTCGTGCTGAAGCGCGACCGCGTCCTTGCCGAGGTGGGCGACCTTGGAGCGATCCGTGAGGAAGCGGAACGTGGCCGCGAGGTGGCCGGGTTTACTTCCGCGGCGGCGGATCTCGTCATCGATCGCCTTGGCGTCGTAGATCGCGTAGGCGAGGTTTTCGGCGACGAGTGTGCCTTCGAACTCGTCCTCGGCGCGGATGAGGTTCCCTGCGGCGGCGTCCCTGAGCCAACCCCGCGTGCGTTCGACGAGGTCCTCGATGCTGTGCTCCGCGTACCAGTCATCGAGCTTTCCCCGGTGGAGGCAGAAGGATGCAGGGCTGCCCTTGCCGACGGGATTCAGGTGAGGCAAACCCGTGGGAAAGTCGAGCCGGTTCGAATTCGCGAAGGGGGCTTTGTGCGGGAACATCCTGCGGTGGATCGTCAGCGTGATGGGCTCGACGCGGCGGATACCGTATCGCGACCCGCGCGAAGGCAGGTTCACCTCGACGTCGAGCGCGACCTTCACGAAGTCGTCGCCGATGCTGAACGTGCGGATGCCTGCCGTCGGGTAGGCTGTTCGGAGGGACGCGACGGCCTCCCGGACCCTCGGCGGAAAGTCCGCATCCGAGATCTCGGGGAGGTCGTCGGTGTGTCGTGCTTCAACCATAGGTCTGGGGGTTGCGGAGCGCTGAACTGGAGGCCGACGTCACGATGGCGCCCTTGATCGGGGCATCCAGCTTCTGTGGCCCGCCCTTTGTGATCTCGAACACGAGCGGCTCTTCGGTGGCGTCGTCATTCTCACCGGCGATGCAGAGGAAGTTCACGGCGCCGACGGCGTTCCGATATTCTTCGGCAGCTTCGAAGTGGGGCGGGTTCTTGCCGTCGTCCTTCACGGCGCGGGAGGACGCGATGACGCGGGCGCCTTCGCGCGCGTAAGTAAGCATCTCGAGCGACGATTTCTCGGGTTCGGGGTAGTCTTCGATGGGAGTGTCGTTGAAGAATCCCCACGAGCAGTGGTGGGGGGCGAGGAAGTGGTCGAACTCGAGGTCGGCCTCGTTCCCGTTCTTCTTCGTGAGCTTGACGATGTTCTGCCAAACCGTCCATCCGGCGTCGCCGCCGAAGAACGCCTTCACGGCGTGCTTTTCGCCGCCGATGTTGAAGCGCGCGTGGAGGACGACGCTTGAGTTGTTGCGGGCGTCCTTGCCTTCGTCCGTGTCGCGCTTGAAGGGCGCGTGGACGAAGAAGCTGAAGTCGGCGCGCTCCACGCCGTTCACGGTGGGGACCTCGCTTCCAGGCTGCGTGCGGACGGCGTCGAGTCCCGCTTCGGAGGTGAAGCCGATGATGCGGAGGCGGTTGCCGGGTTTGTGGCGCTCCTTGCTTCCGCTCTTGTACAGGTCGATGCGGCGTTGGGCTTCCTTGCGGATGACCTTCGCGTCGTCGCAGAGCGGCTTCTGCGTGTCCTCCTCGTAGCGCTCGAAGATGCGGCGGGTGAACCAGAGTTCGTCGATGCGGATGAGTTCCGCCTTCGCGTCCTCGTCGCTGTACTTCGTGGGGTCGCCGGTGTAGAACGTCTTGACGAAGCCGCGGCAGTGGTCCTGGTCGGGGTGCGTAAGGATGAAGGCGTCGATTAGCGGCGCCTTGCCGTCCTTCTTCGCGTTCTTGCGCAGGTGCTTCGCGACGTCGTAGACGCTTTCCTCATCGTCGGGCTGCCGGATGTTGCAGTCGATGAGGATCTGTGCGTCGGGGCTGGCGAGGTCGATGAGGGTCGTATCCCCGTTCCTTACGGGGAAATGCGTGATCTTGGGCACGGTCATGTAGCATCCCACGGCCGGCGTTCGAGCAACCGACCAGGGGGTTCTATACGGAGACTTCTATAAAAAGATGCGCCGAGTGAGCCGAAAGTGCACGTCCGCGATCTGCCGACACTGTCTTCGCAACACCTTCAACACCGCGCCGCGTGGGGGTGCGCGCGATGCGCGGGCTGCGCGGCGCGCGCGAGCAGGCGCGGACAGATGCCGCTGGGGCGCGAAGCCCCTCCCGGATGCCTGATCCAACGACACGTCGAGCGCCAGCCGAACCGAACCACGTTCGCACTGACCCGCAGGTCCGACGCCACCGTCAGATGCTCGCGCTCGAGCTGCGCGCCGCCATCATCGACACGTACGGCGACGCGCGCCACGTGAGCTACCGCGAGATAGACCTCCTCGTCGCGGTCCACGACGGCCACGTGCCGCCGCCTGCGGACGAGATCCTCCAAGCCAAGCTCCGCGTGCTCTCGACCATCCTGCAAGCACGGCGCACCATGGAGGCACCAGCATGACGCACGACAAGGCGCTCGCGCGAGCGCTCCATCGCCTCGTCCACGTCGATAAGCTCCTCACGCGCGAGGAGGCGATGCGCTACTGCGCCATCGTCGGCATGCCCACTTCCGTCCTCGACCCGTAGAGTCCGCGCGTCAGGACAGCCCGAGGAAGCCGAGCATCGTGCTCGTCGTCGACAGGAAACGGTACGCGATCGTGACGGGGGGCCGCCATCCTTTCGCGTTCGCTCGATCCATGAGCCTAAGGATACCGGGGGCGCTCAGGTAGACGATGCTCGCGACGACGAACATCAATACCCACAAGGCCACCATCGCGAGGAGAAAAATCGGCAGCGTCGGCGTAACGACCGCGACGAGCGGGATCCACGCGACGTGCGCGAAGCGCTGGAAGCGTTCCGATTTCGAGCGCTGCGCAAGCGCCACCGCGACCATCGGGAGCATGAGGGCTGCCGCGAAGACGCGCATATCTACGATCGCGTGCCACCGATCCATGACCGCGCCGTAGGACGCGACGACGCGCCATTCGGGAAATGTGAGTGTGCTCGTGTAGCCAAGGAGCGCGAGCGCGACGAGGAGCGAGGCCATGAAGATGAATATCGCGATCGCGGGGGGTTGCGCGCGAGGCGCGAACATGCTCGAGAACGCGCGATGCGGAGGCGGTGGACGCGCGAGCTCTTGCCGGATGTGATCCTCGACGAGGCGCGCGTGGCGCTCGCCTTTTGAATCCACGTAGAGGAAGTAAAGCGCCACGAGCCACACGATGTACGCAAGGCCTTGCTGCCAAGCCATGCGGCCGGAAGGGCTTCATCAGGCCATAACGAAAGCTCAGCTTCCGATGGAGCTTCTTCCGCGGCTCCCCCGGTGGGCGGCTTTTGCCGCGGACTCCTCGCGTTGCCCGCGCTCACATCTCATCGTCCTCGTAGCGCGAGAAGAGGTTGATCCTCTCCAGCTCCTCGAGCTCTCCGAGGTCCGTATCGCTCGCGCAGGGGCAGGATCTGAGCCGAAGCGAGTTCGCCATTCTTGTCGACAACGGCCTGGATGGTGAACGTGATCGTGCCAGACTCGTGTTCGTAGATCGGCGGCCCGCGTTCGCCGACGTCGTAACGGCCCACGATGTGCATGCGCGCTTTCGTCTCGACCAGGATACTTCCGTTCTCGAGTTCGCGGGCCCAGGTGATCTCACGAAGCTCCGGCGTGCCTCGTTCGATGATCTCGTCGTCGGGCGCCTCATCTCCCAATTCGCCAAGTGTGGTTACGCCGTCGAGGTGCTCGTTGAGCTTCTTGTCGATGGCGGCGGCCGCATTGGGGAAGACGTCCTTGATGCTCTTCCCCAAAGCTTGGTCGACGGTCTTCAGCATGGACGCAATATGGTCTCGGATGAGAGCGTGGACGTCCTTCACGAGCACGATGCGTCCGCCTGCCTTCTCCGCTTCGGCCGCGAGGACCGGATCGAGCGCGCCGTCGTTCCCTGCGAAGTCCCATTTGTTGGCCGTGACGAAGTAGATGGTCTCGGGTTCCTCGTCCTCGGCGTACTCCAGGACGGTGTGCCAGATCAGGGCGTCTCGGTAGCCCGTGCCATCGGCCTTGAAGGGCTTGCCATAGTAGAACTCGCGTCGCAAGAGGTCTTCGTGGTCGACGCTCGGGACGTTCAACGTGCCGAAATTCGCGCCCTTCGCGGCGTCGTGGATCGCCTTCTCGATGGCTTGCGTCGCCGTCTTCCGATCAGGATGGGGCCAAGTCGGAGCGTCGAGGGCGATTTGCTTGTACGCGCGGGCCGCCCGACCGATGGCCTCCGCGTGCCGTTCGATCTCATCAGCACCTCCGCGCGCAAGCTCGACGAGGACCACGAAGGGGAGCCTGATGACAAGACCGGCCTTCGGGGCGAGCTTCGCAAGCATCGCGAGCGGCGCAAGGTTGAGACGCTTCTCATGGCTTCGAAGCGCCGTCGAGTCAAGGATAATGGCGACCGGTGCAGCTTCACCCTCCGTCCTCCTGTGGGATGCCATGGCATGGCGCTGGAAGCGATAACTGCGCTTGAACGTGAGCCGAGGCCAGGCCAATGGGCCTCAACAGCAACACCGCACAACACGGCGGCGGGGGGGTCGGGCTGGTCCCGACTGTTAAGCTCACGCGCCTGCATCCTTGCTCATGAAGCGGGTCACAGCGTTCAGGCTCTCGCCCTCGTGGGCGAAAGCCAAGGGTTGGCGCGCGTTCGGTGGCTGGCTCCTCGACCTCGTCCGCCTTGCCAGCGGCGAGGGCCGAGGCGCCGCCGCGATCGCCGTGTTCGCCTCCGCCGGCTACATCATCACGCGCTACGAATCGCCCGGCGCCTTCGGCGTGGGCGTGTTCGCCTTGGCCTGCTCCGCGGCCGCACTCATGTTCGCTCGCGCCGCGTGGGAGCGCGTCCTCCTCGTCGCGATGTTCCTTGCTCTGAGCGTCTGGCTCTTGAGGCGTGGCCTTTAGGCTCTGGGGGACAAGCTCTCATGAAATCCTATCGTCGAAGCGCCGCGTGCGCGCGCTCGCAGATCGCGATGAGCCCGCCTTTCTCGAACTCGTGACCAGGATCGCCACTCGTGTGCGGCTCCAACGTCCACTCGATCGTGGGCGACTCGACCTTGAGCGCGAAGAGGACCGCCGCGACAATGCGGCGAGGCACGATGATCTCCGCCTTCACGCTGACGAGGCGCACGCTCGCGCTCTGCACGAGTCGCCGCTTTTGGCTGCGCACGCGGTGGATCTCGTCCGAGATCGTCTGGCGATGTGTGGCCTGCTCGCTCTGAAGCCCGAGGTAGAACCCGGCTTGGCCTCCGATGGGGTGGAAGCCCAGGTTGGGGACGAACTCGTGGTACTTCTGGCGCACGTCGTCGGGCCCGGGCTTGAAGTAGAAGCCGCGGGCGTCCTTCAATTTGTCACCGCGAAGGTGGTTGCACCAGTCTTGCGGGACATTGTGCATCTCGAGAAGCTTCTCGCCGAAGTGGCGCTGGCAGTGCGCGGTCCAGACGCGCAGCGAGTTCAGGAGCTCCGCTTCGGTCACGAGACCAAGGCGGAGGCAGTCGTCGTGGAAGAGCGACCGATACATGAGATCCTGGCGGAGTTGATCTCCGTAGCTCGTGAGCCACATCGCGCTCGTGGTCGGACGGCCGTGCTGGTCACGCCGGACGGTGCGTTCCCACCAGGAGAAGTGTTGGTCGAGGATCGGCTTGAGCTCAGCGTCGATGACGCTCCATCGGTTCCCTTGGCGCTTGTCGGGGCGGCCCGGCTTCTTCGGGAGGTACACCATGTCGCCGCCATCCGCGGCGCTCTTGATGTGTGGATGTCGCGGGTAGCCTTCCTCGAATCCCTCGGGCGTCGGTAGGCCTTCCGGCAGCGCGAAGCCGAAACTGAGGTAGCGGTCGAGGAGGAACATTTCGTTGGGCCGGTACCACCACTTGGCGCTCGTGGCGTAGAACGCGCGGCGCTGTGGGTGCGCGGTGCCGTTCACGAGCTTCGTCATCTCTTCCATGCTGGGATTGCGGCGGCGCTCGTCGGCCTGGTCGCGCGGTGGGTTCTCTTCCCACCATTCGCTCACGACGTCGGGCATGAAGTTCACCGGGATCGCGCCGACGCGCGCGAGGTACTTGAAGAACTTCGAGAGCGCGTTCACGCGATGCTGGACCATCGGGCGCCTGAAGCGGGGGCACTCCGCGCAATGCTCCTTCGCAGCCGTCGCAGCGGGCAGGATGCCTGTGAAGACGCGTAGGCGGCAGATGGCGTGCTCCGCTTTGCACGGCACGAGGCGGAAGTTCGCGCAATAATTGCTCTCGACGAAGTGGAGGTGCGCCCAGACGTTGTCCTTCGCCCACTCACGCACCGGGATCTCGCGACCGTCCGGGTGCTTCATGAAGCGCAGGAAGTCGCGGATGCTGCCGGTGTAGCTCGTGAGCGCGCCTTTGCTGAGCTTCGAGCTGCGCACGAAGCCCTCGACGAGCTCCTCGTTCGTCGTTCCGGGCTTCATCGTGGGGCGGACGGGGACGACCTCGACGCGCTGGCGGAGGCGGGGGTCGACCATTCAGCGCACCGCCTGGGAGCCGTGTTGGAGGAAGCGAGCCGTGACCTCAGCGCCGCTCGGAAGACCTTGCACGAGCAGAAGCAGACGATCGCGCTGCTCCTGGAGCACACGCACTTGGCGACGGTACTCTTCGGCTTCTTCGCGTGTCGTCTCAAGCCAGCGTCGGAGCCGCTCGCCCTCTTGCTTCAGACCCTCGACGAACTCGGGCTGATAGATCGTGCCGCTCGTTGCGTTGAGCACCATCTGCACGATCCAAGGCGAGAAGTGTTGGTAGCCGGCGGCGCGGCTTCGCTCCTTGAGTGCGGCGAGCTGCGCCTCGCTTTGGAAGTAGACCTCGACGACCTGGCGTCGTCGGGCGCGGTTGTAGTCCTGTCGGGTCGGGTATCCACCGAAAGTCGTTCGCATGCGGATTCAACTCTTGTCCGCAACGAAGCCAGGTCGGTTGCTCGCGCATTGCGCGATGTGTGGCGCGCCGCCCCAACTTGACCCGAGACAAATGATAGCGCCACCCGGTCATCACCTTGATGCCACGGGCGAGTCACTACGGCCTCGGGAAGAAGTAACGGCCGGACAAACCCTTGTCCGTGTTTGACCTGCATCCCGCCGTGAGTGTTTGAACACACCGGCGGGGCACGTCGAAACTGTTTTCAGTTCTTCTCGTGGGAACGATACTCTGGGGGGCTTTGCTGCCCCCAGACCCTCGCGAGCGAACTCGCTGCGGCGAGTTCGGACGACGACGAAACCTTCGCACGCGTGCGAGCAAGCGCGGCGGGGTGCCTACGAGGGGACCCGACCTCGCGAGACAATATGCTTAAGCATGAACAGGCGGCGATACAGACTGGATGGTGCCCCAGCATCGAGCAGCGACCCGCCATGAGGACGGGCCACAGTATGCGCGGAGCCTCATCGAGGCCTCGCTCGATCCTCTCGTCACCATCAGCGCGGAAGGCAAGATCACCGACGTCAACGAAGCGACGGTCGACATCACGGGCGTACCTCGGGAGAGCCTCGTAGGTACGGACTTCTCGGAGTACTTCACCGAACCGGAGCGCGCCAGAGAGGGGTATCGGCAGGTGTTCTCGCAAGGCTTCGTGACCGACTATCCGCTGACCATCCGGCGCAAGGACGGAAAGCACAGGGACGTCGTCTACAACGCGAGCGTCTATAGGGACTCGCGGGGGGACGTCTTGGGCGTCTTCGCCGCGGCGCGCGACGTCACGGCGCAAAAGCAAGCATCCCAGTACGCGCGCAGTCTCATCGAGGCCTCACTCGACCCCCTCGTCACGATCAGCGCCGACGGCAAGGTCACGGACGTCAACGAGGCGACCGTCAAGGTCACGGGCGTCCGTCGGGAGAGCCTCATTGGCACGGACTTTGCGGACTATTTCACTGAACCCGAGAAGGCGCGCGAAGGCTATAAGCAGGTCTTTTCGGACGGGTTCGTGGCGGACTACCCGCTGACGATCCGCCACAGGTCTGGCACACGTACCGACGTCCTCTACAACGCGAGCGTCTACAGGGACTCGACAGGGAACGTGTTGGGCGTCTTCGCCGCGGCGCGCGACGTGACCGCCCAACGCCGAGCCGAGGCCGAGTTGAGCGAACAGCGCGCTCGCGAATTGCTGCGCCTCGCGGAGCTGGAGAAGTTCCAGCAGGTCACCGTCGGCCGAGAGCTGAAGATGATTGAGCTCAAGACGGAGATCGCCGCGCTCAAGGCCAAGCTCGGGCACACGGCCGAAGAGGTGTGACACCCGATGATGCCCGGAGAGAGCACCATCGACGACCTCCAGCGGGCGATGATCAACATCTTGGGTGACCTCAAGGACGATCGCGACAAGCTTGAGAGGACCCAACGCGCGACCTTGAACATCCTGGAGGATTTCGACAAGGAGAGGAAGGCCACTGCTTCCCTCGCGGCAAAGGAGATCCTCCTGAAGGAGGTCCATCACCGCGTGAAGAACAACCTCCAGATCATCGCCTCGCTCTTGAGCCTTCAGGCAGCGAACTTGCGTGATCCCGCAGCGCGTGCGGCGTTCGCGGACAGCCGCCATCGGGTCAAGGCGATGGGGCTTGTCCATGAGACGCTTTACCGATCGACCGATCTTGCGAGACTCGACCTCGAGAAGTACCTCCGCGCCCTCGTGGCCGACCTGGTCGGCGCCTACGCAGACCGCGAGGACAGGGTCACCATTCGGATCGAATCGACTGCGCCACTCATCGAGACGGAGAAAGCCGTATCCCTCGGCCTCATCGCGAATGAACTCGTGACGAACGCGCTGAAGCACGCTTTTCCAGGGTCCAGGCGAGGAACGATCGTCGTCCGTTGCGAAGCGCCAAGACAGGATTGGCTTGCCTTGACCGTCGAAGACGACGGGGTTGGTATCCCGGAAGAGATCGACCTGAAGAACACCACGACCCTCGGCATGCAGATCATCACGTCGTTGGCAGGGCAGCTCGACGGGGTCGTCACGGTGGATCGCACGCGAGGTACGAGGATGAGACTGGACGTGCCACTCGAGGGGGCGCCGTGATGCCCAAGCGGATCCTCGTCGTCGAGGATGAGAGCATCGTCGCTCGCGACATCCAGCGGACGCTCCAGCGTCTCGGCTTCGACGCGCCCATGGTCGTAGATCGTGGGGAGAACGTGCTCGACGCGTCTCGCGAGTTCCAGCCGGACCTCGTCCTGATGGACATCCAGCTGAAGGGCCGGATGAATGGGATCGAGGCGGCCCGGGCGCTGCAGGACGAGCTATCTATTCCTGTTCTGTTCCTGACGGCCCACAGCGACGTCGCCACGGTGGAAGGTGCAAAGGGCGCCACCCCGTTGGGTTTCCTCATTAAGCCCTTCGAGGAGGACGACTTGCGCGTCGCCGTCGAAGTGGCCCTCGCGAAGGCGACCGCCGACCGCCAGCTGCGCGAGAGCTACCAGCTCCTTTCGGACGTGATCGCGACCGTGGGCGACGCCGTCCTCGTGCTCGCTAGAGACGAGTCCATCCTCTTTGCGAACGCGCGCGCTTGCGAGCTCATGCGCCTGGACCCCGGCTCGCCGGCTCAACCCTGGCCCAAGCAACTCACGCTTGCGACCCAGGAGGCCCAGGTTGACGAATACGAGCGGGTGCGACTCTTGGGCCCCACGACCATCGAAGGCCTCCTCCTCCGCGGGCCTCGCCGCAAGAGTAGAGCACCGGGCCTTGCGAAATTGGACCCAGCTATCGTGCGGGTGATCATCTTCCCTGCGAACATGGACTTGCTCCCGCGCAAGATGGCCATCCAAAGTGAGGAACTCGCGCGACGCATCCGCGAACTCATTTGAACCCCCGCGGCGTACCCGGCGAGGAGGGCGGCGGGGCGCGACAGACCGACGACGCCCATCCACCAGGCCATCCACACGGCCAAGATTTTACCGACCGCCCATGGGGGCCACCGACGCGAACCACTCACGCCGGGGTCACGGGTCCACTCTTACCGAGCGAGGGTTCAGCCCTCCGAAGCTCGGGAAGAAGTAGGCGCCGCGGCACGCGTCTCGCGTGCAGCGAAGGGATGCCCCGCGCGCTAGAAAACTGTTCTGGCGGGGCGTCCCGAAAGCAGTTCATAATCGACTGGGGGGCACCTTGGAGACGTGGCTCTCGAACAAAGGGGTCGGCTCCAGCGAAGAGACCAACACCCCCCCTTCGCGTTCTTCGCGCCCTCGCGTACCAGAAAGGAACCCAGCCATCACGCGGGCGTGAAGACTATCTTATCCATGCAGCGACGCGGTTCCGAGCCTCACGCACCTTGGTACTCTTCACTCGACCGAGATAGCTCGCACACCAGTGGTGCTTGACGACCTGCACCGTTTCGGTGTCGATCTGCCGCTGCTTCCCGCCGCCACCCGCTTCTCAATCGACGGACTCGATAGAATCATCGAGTCATGCCTCGCGAGGTTGCTCGTCAGCGCGAGGCAAACGTACTGCGCTCCTTCCTTCTGGCCAGGGTAGCTATCGTTACTGATGACGAGCCACGGGCGCGACCCGCCCTTCGCGAGCGTCGGGTCGTCGTCGTGGAACAAGTCCGGGACCCAGGCCACGTCGCCCGGCACGAGTCGCTTGAGCATCTACGGGTCCGGTTGCGCGACGGTGGGCCAGTCGTTTGGGTCTTCCTTTCCGAGCCGCTCGTCGAGGTCGCGAGAAGTGCGGAGGAACGCGCGCTTCGTCGCCGCGTCTTCGTCGCTGAGTGCGAACCAGTAGTCTCCCTTCTTTTCGATGAGGCCGCGCGCGTGGAGGCGCACGAGGACGCTTCGTATGGTGCGGTGGTCCGTGTCGAACTCCTTCGCGAGCTCGGCCGCGCTGAACGCGTGATCCAGCCGCCCGCGTAGGTATGCGAGGACTTGCGCTGGTCGTTGATCCGAGCGCAAACTTGGCTCGACATTACCTGATAGCAGGTCCTTCACGGCCACAGGCATTGGCTACCTCTGACCACCTTTAGACTTCCTTTGACTTAAGCCTTTTCGCCTGTGGCATACAATTGGACTAGGCGCGCGTTCCAACCACGCCATGAATCCAAGAACCCAAGACACCAAGCCCCCGCAGAGGACAGGCTTGGTGTCGCTTCCTCCGGTCGCTTGGCGTCTTTGTGTCTTGGGGTCTTGGCGTGGTGGTTGGAAGAATACGCCGAGGGAATCCGTTCAATCCCATGGGACGAATTGTGCCCGGGGCCGCCCGCAAGAGCACCTTTATCCAACAAATACTCCCTCATGTGTGTCGGAGAGGCTCACATGCCAGTAAAGCGCGGCGTCCCCATCGCTGTGGCCGCATTGCTCACCATCGTCTTTGCGCCGCAAGCCTCAGCGTGGCCAGAGCAGCACTACGGCAGCTTCTCCGAGGGCTGCGGGCCCTTCGGCCTCGCGACGAGCCCCATCACGAGTCCTCTTGCCACCAACGATTGTCCCTGGGCGTATCATGGCGGCTATGCGGAGGCGGGAGCGTGCGCGGGGGGCGCGTGCGCCGTCCGCATCTGGCAGACAAGCTACGGTCACTCGTACGCCAACGCGGCTTTACCTCCACCCGATCGGCATGAACCGTCGGAATAGTCGGCGCGAATCCCCAACCCCCCGCACGCGGATACGTTGCGTCACGATGCCACACCTCAAGCAAGCGCGAGTCGAGACGAGCAGGCGCTTGCACGACCTTCTTGCGCTCAGCCCCGAGACCTTCCGCGCCATCGACGCACGCGGACCAGACGGGTTGCGGCGCTACGAGGCGCTCGCCGAGATCGCGCGGCGCGAGTTCCCTTCCGAGCCGGATGCCTCGTGCCCGGTGCTCCTCGCGCGACGAAGCGTGCCTGCTCCCGCCGTCGAGACGCTCCTGCACGAGCATGAGGAGACGCGCCGCATCCACCGGGATTACGAGGCCGCC